>CAIPGK010000620.1 GCA_903864575.1 uncultured Chloroflexota bacterium | reverse complement strand
CCGCCGCATCGAGGCCGGAAGCGCCGTCTCCGGCACGTCCGGCGTTGGAAAGGCGACGCCCCGTCGCCCCGGCTTCGCGAAATCGAAAATGAGCGGTTCAACCGACATACCGTCGTTCCTCCGGCGCCCCGGCCTTTCGGCCAATCGGAAATCACGGCTCCGCTTGTGCCGTCCAGATGGCGAAAGCCTAGCACGACGCGGGTCCGTTCCACGGCGCGGTTTCGCGACGCGGGTTACATTCGGGACCGCCGTGCGCTCAGTCCGCAAGAACCTCGACATTCGACCCCAGCGGGGAGACGAGCACATCATCGGACGATGACCGGGAGACCATCTTCCCCATCCGCTTCTGATTGACCAGCAGCACCGGGATCAGCGCGAGCGCGAGCGCGAGCGACACGATCAGCGGCAGCCCGGGCTTCACTTCGAACAGCACGCCCGAAAGCATCGGTGCGGAAAAGAAGGCCGTGCCGCCGATCATTTCGCTCAGCGTGAAGGCGCGCGGCCGGTGACGGTCGGACGTCACGACCTCGCCGAGCGCGGCGACGAACAGCCCCCAGGCCGACCACAGTCCGCCCCTGCCGAGGAAGGCGATCACGATGGCGGGCACGCTCGCCGTGCCGAGACAGACCGCGAGGGTCAGGATCACCAGCGCCACCCCGCCCGCGATGGCCGTCAGCGGCAGGGCCTGCAGCCGCTTGCTCCGCGCGACGGCCAACCCGTAGATCACGCTGCCCATCGACCCGACGCCGCCGAGGATCGCCACGAGCGACGGCGAGATGCCGCGCTGATCGTTGAGAAAGTTCGGCAGCAGGGAGATGCCCAGCGAAAGCACGAAAATCGTCGCGAACTGGAGCATAAGCAATCGCGGCACTCCGGGTTGCGCGAACGCCTCCCGATAGGTCGCCGCCTGCTCATGGTGATGCTCGCGGGGTACCGGGGACAGCCGGGCGAACCAGTACAGCGAGATGACGCCGAAGAGCACGCCCAGCAGCAGGGCTGACCGCATCCCGGACTGCGCGATCAGCAACCCCGCCACGAGCGGCGCGAGCCCGAAAGCCACCGCCGGACCGACGTTGAATACCAGCGTGAAGGCCCGCACCCGGTTGTTCCCCGCCAGGTTTGCGAGGTGCGCCTGCGTCAGCGGGAAGGCGATCTCACCGATGGCGGTCGCGATCACCATGAACCAGAGTTGCGTCCAGTGGGTGGCGAATGCCGCCGAGATCAGCCCGGCCACCGCAAAGACGCGGGCGATCACCATGATCCGCTTCGGATCGAACCGCTCCGCGAGCGTCGCCGACGGCGCGAGGGTAATCAGCCGCATGATCCCGGCGGACCCGAGGACGAGGCCGACCACACTCACCGGCGCGCCAAGATGCTCGATCCATAGCGGCCAAATCCCGCCGTAGGACCCGTAGGCCGCCTCCAGCGAGACCATTGCCCAGAACAGGAAGCCGATTTCGCGGCCCAGTCCGAGATTCCACGATAACTTGCGAACCGGAAACATCCTGTCGGGCCCCTTCCATCCACGCTCCCGGTCCATTGTAGGGGGATTCGTCCCGGCCGGATTGCGACGATTGCCCGAAACCCGGCACAGGCGCGTGTATCAGGCCGCGCTCGTTCATGCTCTGTTCATGTAGAGGACATTTGGGCCTTCCGTTTCCGGACCAGCACGGGCCGGGGCGGCGTGTGGCGGTTTGGCGAAGTGTTCGCCCTGCCGCGAGAAAGGGGATCGGTCGTGGAAGAACGGCGATTCGACGAAATGGCGAGGTTGCTCGGCAAGGAGACCACCCGGCGCGCCGGCGTGGCCACCATGCTGGCTGGCCTGCTCGGCTTCTCTGCCGCCGCGGCCGAGGCGAAAAAGGGTAGCCGGAACGACAAGCGGGCTCAGGACCGGTCCGTCTCGGTTCAGCATGACGACACCAACGACACCACCTGCCTCCAGGGCGGGGCGGCCTGCCGGGACAATGACAAGTGCTGCTCCAGGCGATGCGTCCGCAACGGGGCGACCCGGACGTGCGCCGCATGCGTGCCCAGTTGCACCGGCAAGACCTGCGGCTCTGACGGCTGCGGCGGGTCCTGCGGCACGTGCGGCTCCGGCCAGATGTGCAGCCGTACCGGCGTCTGCGTCTGCAAGCCGACCTGCGACGGCCTGACCTGCGGCGCCGACGGCTGCGGCGGCACCTGCCCATGCGGCAAGGGCAAGGTGTGCCAGAGCGGCGTTTGCGTTTGCCAGCCGAACTGCACCGGCAAGACCTGCGGCTCCAATGGCTGCGGCGGCACCTGCGGCACTTGTGCCACCGGACAGTCCTGCAGCGATGGCCGCTGCTACTGCCCGCGCGGCAGGACGACCTGCAACGGCGTTTGCACCGATCTGACCAAGGACCGTCTCAACTGCGGCTCCTGCGGCAAGACCTGCGCAACCGGCTCCACCTGCATCAACAAGATCTGCAAGCCATGCTCCGGGTGCATCGACGCGGCAGGCCAGTGCCGCTCCGGAACCTCGAACGCTGCCTGCGGCGATGAGGGCGCATCCTGCGCCGCCTGCGGCGCAACCCAGACCTGCGTCGCCATGACCTGCGCGGCTTGCGCGGGGTGCATCGACCGCTACGGCGTCTGTCGCGCTGGCGGAACCAAGGGGGCGTGCGGAACAGGCGGCGCAGCGTGCGACTCCTGTGACGCGAACGAGACCTGCTCCACTGGCGTCTGCGCCCCGTGCGCCGGGTGCGTCGACGGCAATACCTGCAACCCGGGCACGGACGTGACCGCCTGCGGAACCGCTGGCGAAGCCTGCGCCGCATGCTCGGCCACGCAGGTCTGCGAAACCGGCATCTGCACCTTCTGCCTCGGCTGCATCGACGGCAGCAACGTCTGCCAGGATGGCAATACCGCCGCGATCTGCGGCTCGGCCGGCGGCGCGTGCTCGGTCTGCAACAGCGGCGAGACCTGCGACGCAGGCGCCTGCACCCCCTGCGCGGGCTGCATCGACGGCGAGACCTGCCAGACCGGCGACACGGCCGCGGCCTGCGGCTCCGTCGGCGGCGCGTGCTCGGTCTGCAACAGCGGCGAGACCTGCGACGCAGGCGCATGCACCCCCTGCGCGGGCTGCATCGACGGTGCTGGCGCATGCCAGACCGGAACGCTCGACAGCGAGTGCGGCGTCAACGGCGCGGCTTGCGCCGCCTGCGACACCGGCGGTGGAGAGACCTGCAGCGCGGGCGTCTGCACCGTCTGAGGCATCAGCCATCAGCACGCGAACACGGGGTCCGGGCCAGCCAGCCCGGACCCCGTTTCGCGTCCCGCGTCATCGCGCCACCAAGCGCCGCGCCGCAGCGGGGTATCCTTCGGCCAGCATCCGTCGCCACCGGGGAGGTTTCCGCGTCCCGTGAACCCTTACGTTCAGTTCGGTCTCGCCATGTGCCTCGTCGTGGGCATCGCCCTCGGTGGAACGGCGTGGTTGGCCGCCATCTTCAACCGCAAGGCCAAGCAGGACATGCAGGCCCGGCTCGACCCGATCGCCGCGGTCATCTCGGGCAAAGCGGACGTCGAGGAAGCGCAGGTCACGGGCCGGTACGGCGACGCCATCGCCATCGGCCGCGCCGCGAATGCGCCTGGCGGGTTTGGCCGTCTCTTCCATGCCGAGCTTGTCGATTCCGCGGGCGGCAGCCGCTGGGAGTGGTCCAGCCTCCCGGTCAAGGGCGAGCCGGAACCGAAGCGCACCTTCGAGGGCGACCCGGCCCTTGAGGACCGCCTCGGGCTCGACTGGGACGCCCTCGCCGCCGTCGTGCCGGACGTGAAGAACCAGCGCTGGGGGTGGATCTACGACCCGGACGCGGGCATGGTGCGCCTGACCCGCGAAATGCGCGGACGGAACGACATCCCCGACCCCGCGCAATTCACCGCCCAACTGGCGGCCCTCCAGCGGATCGGCGAGGCAAACCGCCGCGCCCAGACCGAGGGAGCGGCGCAGGCGGCCGCGAGCGGCGAGGCGTAGCCCGATGACCGAGCGCAACGACCCGCCGATCGAAGGCGACCTCCCGATCCCCCCCCGCGAGATGGCCACCATCCGCGCCGACAGCGTCGCCGAGGAATACTCCTACCTCGGCGCGTGGCCCGCCGCGAGCGGTCCATGGCAAATCGTCCAGCAGACCCTCTTCGTTGGCCCGCTCGGGCCGGAAGATCACCTCAGTGTCTCCGCGCCGGGGGGCGAATCCGGCATGTTGCGGATTGCCGTCGGCTCCTTCTATGGCAGCGAGACCCTCGGGTTCGCTCGCCCCGGCGCGGCAGTCGACGACGTCATGTCCGCCGCGATGACCTGGACCGCCGAAAACGAACCCGCTCATTCCGGCGCGCTTCCCCGCTTTCCCGTTCCCGCCGTCGGCTATCCCGGCTCGGTGGCCATTCCCTTCGCCGTTCGCGCCGTCGACGACAACCGCCGCGCCGGACTGTTCGGCCCGACGCGGGTCATCATCGCCCGGTGGCCGAATGGGGAGATCGTCGGCGCGAACGACGCGCCCGGGTTCGACCCGGAATCGTGGCCGCCCGCGCGTCTCGGCCCGTGGCCCCCGCCCGGACTCGATGGCATCAACCGGGACGCGCTGCGAGCCACCATCGGCCGGTTCACCGCCATCTGGACCCGGCTCCTGAACGCGTACATCACCGGCGAGGATTACCATCACCGGCATGACGAATCCGTCGAGGGGAGGATGCTCCTCGCCCGGCTCGATCCGCCGCCGATGACCGCCGTCTACGCCTCGATGAACCCGGCCTTCTGGGCCTGGCTCACCGGCGGCGATGCGGAGGCCGCGCTTTGACGGTATCCCTGCGCCCGATCACGAACGAGAACGTCGTCCCGGTCATCGAATTACACTTCAAGCCGGAGCAGAAGGGGTTCGTCGCCGCCAACGCGAAGTCGCTCTCGCAGGCCTACGTCAACCCGCACTGGAAGCCGCTCGCAATCTACGCCGACAGGACACCCGTCGGGTTCGCCATGTACTGCCACGATGTGGGGGGCGACGGCCGCTGGTGGCTCATCCGCTACATGATCGACGGCGCCCACCAGGGGAAAGGCTACGGCAAGGCCGCCCTGCGACTCCTGCTTGACCGGATGCGCGCCGACGGCGCCGGGACCGTCCATCTAAGCTGCGATCGGCGGAATGCTGTCGCTCTCGCCCTGTACGCTGCTTTCGGTTTCGTGCCAAACGGCGAGATCATCGAGGAGTGGGACGAGATCGTGCTGGCCGCCCCGCTCGGCGACCCGGCGACCGCAAGCCGGTAGACGGCCCCCACGGGTCAGGGCTTCACGTAGACCAGTCCGTCCCGGTTCGCCTGCACGAGCGCGACCACCCCCGGCACGGAGGTATCCACGAAAGCGGGCATCTGCGACGGCTCGATCCCGTGCTCGTGCAGCGCATTCGGGCAAACGAGCATCGTCACGCCGGCCTTCGAGAGCGCCTCGAGCCGGGGCGTCAGGTCGCTCGGCCCGGAAAGAACGTAGACGGCGGTCCCATCGACCACGAGCCGGTACGCGCCATCAGGGTGCAGCCGGGTCATGTTGTCGAGGTTGGAGAGGGCTGGCGCCCAACCACCCGGCTCTCCCACGTGAATGACGACCTTCATCTGCTCATCGTCAGGCGGCGCACCCAGCGCGAGACTGGCGGATGGCAGCCCTGCCGCCACTGCCGCACCGATGCCGATGCCACCGAGCACTCGCCGCCGCGTCGTCGCTGCGTTATCGTCCACGGTCATTGCTCCCTTCGCGGTGTTCCGGGCAGATCACACCTGGTAGCGATCCCGCGCCTTCTTCGTGGCCGCGAGCGTTTCCGGCCCGCCGTCCGCGCCCGGCTTTCGGGCGACGAACCCCCGCCGGGCCTGCTCTCCGAGCCAGTCCGGCGAAAATCCGCGCGCCAGCGCCAGCGCCTCGGCCTCCGTCGCAGACATCGCGCCATCGCTCGAGACCAGCGCCGCGTAATACTCCCGGCGGGCCGCTTCGGCCTCGGTCGCAGGTCCCAACGCAAGGCGGTCGAGGACCTCCCCCGCGGCGACTGCGCCGACAAGTTCCTTGACGTCCTTGCTTGTCACCCCGCTGTAGATGATGCCCTCGGGGTAGACCACGACGTTCGGCCCGATATCACACAGGTCGATCGTGCCGCAGGTGTTGACGAGGATCTCGCTGTCGAGGCCCCGCCGCATCACCTCGCGCCTGAGCTGGACGACGACATCGTTGGCCCCCTTCTGGGTGCAGTGCGACGCGGTGCAGCACAGGATGTGATGCTGGGTCCAGTACACGCACATGCTCCTTGCGAACGAGGGAACCTGAATGGGCCGCTGGCATGACGCGCGCCACGCCAGCGGCCGCACGCCGCCGCGAGCCGACGGAATCGGCGTCGAATCAGCCGAACTGGTACTGGATGCCGAAGCCACCGCGCGGGTAGGTCCATTCGATGTTGTCGAAGACATGGCAGACGATGCGGCACGTGCCGCACTCCACGCACCCCTCGTAGGAAAAGATCACCCGGCCGTCATCGGCTGGCGCGTAGCAGTTGGCAGGGCAGCAGTTGATGCACTGCTGGCGCTGGCACTGCAGGCAGACATCATGGTCGATGATCCGGATATGGGCGCGGCTGGCATCCACGTTGTAGGTGTTGAGCGACAGTTTGCGCTCGATCGCCGCCGGGTCGAGGATGCTCGCCCGCCGGGGCAGATCGCGTTCGGTGGCTATCGCCATCGCAGGGACCTCCGCACAATGCGTGGTGCTTGAACCGTGGCCGGGTGGCCGATGATGCCCCGAGTCTAGCACGCCGCTGATCGCGCGCTATCCCCGGAAGCGCCGAAAATACCAGGCGTAGAACAGCCCCCATGCCGCCGCGTAGGGGACGACGATCCACCAGGAGCGGTCCGTGCGCCGCCGCACCATCGCGCCGAACACGGCCGACACCACGCCAATCATCAGGAAACGCACGGCGCGCGCAGGGATGGTCCACAGCATCATGGGCAGGAGCGGTTGGCCCTGCACCCCGGCGGCGCGGGCGTAGATCTTGTATGGCGTTCCCTTGAGCGGACCGGTCATCATGCTTGCCGGACCGCGCCCGGCCATCTCGTCCTCGACCCGCGCGATCATCTCCCGGGAGATCGCCGGCACACCGTCCAGCAGGGCCGCGCTCCGCTCCGGGGGGATCCGCGACGCGGCTCGATGGACCACCGCGCCGCCCGCCATCGCTCCCGCCATCGAGGCGACGACCCCGCGCACCCCCGCGCGCGGATCGAACGCGGCCATCAGCCCGATCCAGACATCAGGCACGATGAAGAAGAACGTCGCCTCCGCAAACCCCCAGAGCGCGGCGATGGCCACTGCCGCCGGGGAGCGCATGAACGCACCGGCCGCTCCCGTCTCTCCCATCTCTCCCGATCGGCCGGACGCGCGTTCCACTGCCCCTCCATCCGCCAGGATATGCCCCGCGGCTCATCAGCCTATTCCGACCGATACAATACACGCGGAGGGCGGCCAGCCCGCTCGCGCATTCGCTCAACGCATCGCACCGGAGCATCCCATGAGCGAAACGCCCGAACCCGGACGCCGTGTCATTCCGCAGCGGCAGTCCTCGTGGGCGATCTCGCTGACCCGCCGCATGGCCGCCGCGGGCATCCTTCCCAACCAGATCTCCATCCTCGGGCTGATCTTCGCGGTCATCGCGGCAGGCTGTCTTCTCCTCTCCGGCCGGACCGACGGCGGTCTCCGGGTCGCCCTGCTGGTCATCGCCGCCGTCGCGATGCCCCTTCGCCTGCTGTGCAACATGCTGGACGGGATGCTCGCGGTGGAAGCGGGCCTTCAGAGGCCGGATGGGCTGATCTACAACGAAATCCCCGACCGCCTCTCCGACATCGTCGTGCTGGCCGCCGCCGGGTACGCCGCGCCGGGCATCGCGTGGGCGCACGATCTCGGCTGGATCGCCGCGCTCTCCGCCCTGCTCACCGCCTACGTTCGCACCCTCGGCCGCGCGGCAGGCGCGGGGGAGCATTTCGAGGGCGTCATGGCCAAGCCGCGCCGGATGCACGTGATGATCGCCGCGGCCTTGCTGTCGGCGCTGGAACCCCGTTTCGGCTGGCCCCGCGGGAGCGTGCTGCTGGCAGGCCTGGCCGTCGTCACCATCGGCGACATCGCCACCATCGCCCTGCGGCTGCGGCTGATCGCGGCTGACCTGAGGAGCAGGTGAGCCCGCTGGCCGCGCTCGCGGCGGCATGGCTGGCGCGAGTCGCGGCCGGCCCGAAGGTCAGGTACTGCGCGGACGGCCCCCCCTCCCGCCAGTCGATCTTCTTCGCCAACCACCAAAGCCACCTCGACTTCGTGGTGATCTGGTCCGTCCTGCCGCCCGAGATGCGGGCGCGCACCCGGCCCGTCGCCGCAAAGGAGTACTGGACGGCCAGCGCGATCCGCACCTACCTCTCCGTCGAGGTCTTCCGCGCCGTGCTGGTTGACCGTGCCAATCCCTCGCTCTCCGCCCTCCGCGGCGAGATGGAGGTGCTGCTCGCCGCGCTCGACGCCGGGGATTCGCTCATCCTCTTCCCCGAAGGCACGCGGGGCAGCGGTGACCGGATCGCGCCCTTCCGGGGCGGGCTCGATTTTCTCGCCCGGGAGCGGCCCGATGTCGATCTCGTGCCAATCCTGCTCGACAACCTCGAACGGATCATGCCGAAGGGCGAGTTTCTTCCCGTGCCCCAACTGAGCACCGTCATCTTCGGCGCGCCGCTGCACCGGCGGCAGGACGAATCGAAGCCCGACTTCCTCGCCCGCGCCCGGCAGGCGGTCATCGACCTGGAGCCAGGACACCCATGACCATCCCCATCGACCGCCTTGACCGCGAACTCGGCTGGCTGATGCTCGGCGCGCTCATCGCCCTGGTCGTCGCCAGCATCGCCGGGGCAATCCTCGCCCGCCGCGCCACCAGCGAAAAGGGGAAGGCGACCGTCGCCAATCTCAACGATCGCATCCGCGCCTGGTGGGTGATGTGCGCCGTGATTGCGGCGGCGGTGCTCGCGGGCAACGCCGGATCGGTCGTCCTCTTCGCCGCCATCTCCTTCCTCGCGTTGCGCGAGTTCGTGACGCTGATCCCCATCCACCACGGCGATCACCGCGCGCTGCTTTACCTTTTCTTCATCGTCACGCCGATCCAGTACTGGCTGCTCTGGACCGACTGGTACGGCCTGTTCGTCATCTTCATCCCGGTCTACGCCTTTCTCCTGCTCCCGGCCAGGAGCGCGATGGCGGGCGACACGGCCGACTTTCTCGCCCGCACCGCCGCGATTCAGTGGGCGCTGATGATCTGCGTCTACTGCGTCAGCCACGCACCCGCGCTGCTGCTGCTCGACATTCCCGACTACATCGGCGAGAACGCGAAACTGCTGCTCTTCCTCGTCATCGTGTGCGAGAGCAGCGATGTTTTCCAGTACGTGTGGGGCAAGCTCTTCGGAAAACGCAAGATCGCCCCATCCGTCAGCCCGAACAAGACCTGGGAGGGCTTCATCGGCGGCGTCGCGACCGCGACCCTGATCGGCGCGCTCCTCTGGTGGGCGACCCCATTTTCGCCGTGGCAGGCGGCCATCATGGCGCTCGTCATCGCACTGATGGGCTTCGCGGGCGGCCTGACCATGTCGGCCATCAAGCGCGACCGCGGCGTGAAGGATTTCGGCGGCCTCATCGCCGGTCACGGCGGCGTGCTGGACCGGATCGACTCCCTCTGCTTCGCCGCGCCGGTCTTCTTCCACCTGACCCGGTACTTCTGGCACGGGTAGCGGTCCGGGGTCTGCCTTACGGATGCGCTCCGTTGTGGCTTTGCGGCCAGCGGGCGCCCTCGGCGATCCCGGGCTGGCTGTCATCCTCGTCGTCCCACTGGCTCGCGTGGCGACGGCGGGAGCGGATCATTGCGGCGAACGCCACCGCGACGACGAGTGCGACCACCAGCGCCCCGCTTGCCAGCAGATCGGCCATGCCGCCGCCGGAGTCGGTGAACGCGGTGGCTGGCGACACGTAGTCCTTGAGTTGGTCGCGCGCCTGCTCCAGCGCCGCCGCCTGCCAGTCGTCCGACAGTTGCTGCAGGGAGATGCCGAGGCTCTGCTGCACGGCATCGTCGAACGTCACCCCGTCGCGGAAGACTGCGATCAGTCTGGCCATCTTCTCCTCGCCGTAGGTGTCGAGGATGTAGGTCACGACGCTCATGCTCTCGCCGTAGGCAAGCAGCGCGTCGCCTGAGTCGTAGGGAAACTGGCCGTTGAGCACGTTCAGTTCGTCGAGCCTGCCCTCCTCGGCGGCGGCCTCGACGGCGCGCCAGAGGGTCTCCCGCCCCCCCTCCTGCGCGAGGGTGGCGAGCCCCTCCTCGAGCCAGCCCGGCGGCTGGTTGAAGGGGTTCTTCGTGGCTTGAAAGAGCACCTGGTGACTGATCTCGTGCGGGATCACCCGGCCGAGTTCGTTCATGTCTCCGGGCGGCAGCACGGCATTGATCAGCCCGAGCCACGGGTAGGCCGCGCCGACGATCCAGGTCTCGCTGTTCGGCGCCAGCGAGCCGTTGAAATCCTCGCGGGAGTTGTAGACCCAGATGCGGATCGGCCGGGTCATCTCCGCGCCGAACTGCTCCGACAGGCGGTCGATGGTCGCCTCGGCGGCCTCGAGCACCTGCTGGTTGTAGGCAGGGTTTCCGTTGTAGGCGTTGACCGTCACCCGCGGCGAGGAGATCTCGCTCCACGTGAATCGGGTGTCCAGCCAGGTGACGCCCTGCTCCTCGCTCTCCGCGATGTCGCCGTCGGCCTCGATCACCTGCCAGCGGTAGCGGATCTCTATGCCCGGCGGGATCGAACCGTCCCGCAGATCCAGGTCATATGTCCCGGTAATGGACATGCCCGGTTCGGCCGCCACCCGCCCGAGATTCAGTGTTTCCATGAACGCCGGGTGATAGAGCAGATCGACCTCGACGATCTCCTCGTCCGAGGTGACCTCCACCGGGAAGCTCATCCCCTCCGGGAACTGCGGAACCGGCTCGCCGGAGACGATGGTCACGCCCGCCGCGCCGTCCGCTTCGGCGGCGACCGGCCCGGCAATCGCCAGCGGTCCGGCGAGCAGCATGACGATGGCGGCGAGCAACGGCCAACTGCGCACGTCAGGCCTCCGCTTCCTGGCCCACCTGCTGGTGAAGCCAGGCATCGATGAACGGGTCGATCGCGCCGTCCAGCACCGCGTGAACATCACCGATCGAGACGTCGGTGCGGTGGTCGGTCGCCTGCGTGTACGGGTGCAGCACGTAGGACCGGATGCGGTTCCCGAAGCCCGCCGCGATGTGGGACCCCTTCAGGCGGGACCGCTCGGCGTCCTCCTCCTGCATCTTTCGCTCCAGCAGACGGGCCCGCAGGATCTTCATCGCCGATTCGCGGTTCTGGATCTGGCTCCGTTCGTTCTGGCAGGTGACGACTACCCCGGTCGGCAGGTGGGTCAATCGGACAGCGGAGGAGGTCTTGTTGACGTGCTGGCCGCCCGCACCGGATGCCCGGAAGGTGTCCATCCGGATATCCTCGTCGCGCAGGTCGATGGAGGTGTCGCCCTCCATCTCCGGGAGCACCTCGACGAGCGCGAACGCCGTGTGACGGCGGTGGGCGGCGTCGAACGGAGACATCCGGACGAGCCGGTGGCCGCCGCGTTCGGCCTTGGCGTAGCCATAGGCGCGCGGTCCCTTGATCTCGATGGTGGCGTTCTTGACCCCGGCTTCCTCGCCCTCGGTGGTGTCGATGATCTCCGCCTTGAAGCCGCGCCGCTCGGCCCAGCGGACATACATGCGCGCCAGCATTTGCGCCCAGTCCTGGGCATCGATGCCGCCCTCGCCGGAGTGGATCACGAGCATCGCATCCGAGGAGTCGTAGGGACCGCTCAGGGTGGAGTCGAGCTCGATCTGATCGACCGCGGCCACGAGGCGCGCGGTCTCCCCGCCGATCTCGGCGGCGAGGTCAGCGTCATCGCCGGCCAGCTCGGCCAACCCGAAGGTGTCCTCCACCGACCGGGTCAGCCGCTGCCATTCGGTGACCCGGCTCTTCAGGTCGCCAAGCATCCGCATCGCGGCCTGCGCGGTGCGGGAATCGTCCCAGAAGCCGGGTTCGGCGCTCTGCGTTTCGAGGTCTTCGATCTGCTGCTCGATTGCGGGCAGGTCAAAGACGCCTCCCGAGGCTTTCCAGCCTCCGCCGAAGATCGGCCAGGGTAGACGTCGGGTCGGTCATGGAGCTGCACATCCTGGATGCCATGCGGTCGCGGCGCGGATCGCCGCTGGCGCAAGTATGGGTCCTGCCGCCAATGATGGGCCACCCCGCCCGGGCCATTCCAACCGGAACCGTCAGGCTGACGCTCCCCCGAGCCACCACCCCTGCGCTCCGTGCGATGATGCGCGCGGAACGGTTCGTCAGGCGGGAGCTTCTGGGGTGTCCTCGTTCGGCAAGGCCATACGGAATCAGGCACTGCTCGTGCTGATGCTCGGCCACTTCACCAATGACATGTTCGCCGGGGTGCTCGCCATCATGTTCCCGGTGCTCAAACTCAAGTTCGGACTGTCCAACGCCGAGATCGGCCTCGCCACGCTGGCCTACACGACCTGCTCTTCCTTCAGCCAGCCCCTCTTCGGCCACCTCGCCGACAAGCACGCCCGCCGCTGGTATGCCCCGCTGGCCGTTCTCTGGGGCAGCATCTTCGTCTCGTGCTACGGCTGGGCGCCGACCTTCCTGCTGCTGCTTGGCTGCGCGGCGATGGCCGGGCTGGCCTCCGGCGCCTTTCACCCCATCGGCGCGTCGAACGCCGCAGCCGTCACCGATCCCGGCTACCGCAACGGCGCGATGAGTCTCTACACCGTCTCCGGCACCTCGGGCTACGCGCTCGGGCCGCTCGTCACCTCGGTCCTGCTCACGATGATCGGACCGAAGGGCACCGGGTTCCTCGTCATCCCCGGCATCGTCGCCTCGACTCTCCTGCTCAGCCAGATGGGCATCGTGGAGCGCTCCCGCGCCGCGCGGGCGGCGGCGACGCGGCACATCATCCACCGCGACGCCGCCTGGGGCCCGGTGGCGAGGATCATCGGCGTTACCATGCTCAGGGCGTGGATCTTCACCGGGATCCTCCAGTTCACCCCGCTCTGGTTCGACAGCCTCGGCTTCTCGCGCAGCTTCTATGGGCCGCTGACCACGGTCATCATCCTCGCGGGGGCGCTCGGCACCCTCGCCGGGGGCATGCTGGCGGACCGGGTTGGCCAGAAGCAGATCGTGACCGGCGCCCTCGCCCTGACGGTCCCTGCGGTGCTGCTTTACGCCATCTCCCCCGGACCCCACTCGCTTGTGACCGGGTTCATCTTCGGCTTCGTCGCCGACGCCAGCCTCTCGGTCACACTGGTAATGGCCCAGAATCTCGTTCCGGGCCGGGTCGGCGTGGCGACCGGGGTCATCCTCGGGCTTGGATTCATCACCGGCGGTGTCGGGATGCCGATCACCGGAGCGATTGCGGACCGCTGGGGCATCCAGACCGCGCTCATGCTGCTCTCGGTGCTGGCCGTGGCCGCGACGCTGCTCAGCCTGACGATTCCCAGCGACAAGACCCTCGCTGCCCGCATGCGGCCACTCGACGACCCCGAGGCGCTCGACCTCGCGGACACCATGCCGATCACGCCGTCGCCCGCTCCCTCCACCGGGCGCCGCTGATCCTCGCGGCATCCCGCAAACGCGCTAGCCGGTTTTCGGGATCGTGACCGAGTATCTATCCGACGCTTCGCCGCTCTCTATGAATCAATACGGCAATACGCTGTTGATGATCTCCTCCACGTTTTGAGCCAGCCTATTTTCCGAATGTTCAAACCGCTTGACGGGTGCTTGAATATGCACGTCAGGAACCCCCGGGCCGAACCGGGGAGGCGGGAAAGCCGGCGAGGGTCCGGCGCCCCAAGGGGTACGGACCCCGGCCCGCCACGACGGAGGAGCACCGAGATGACTGCTTTCACCGATCTCATCGCCCGCATCGTTCGCGAGGACGAGGGCCAGGACATGGTCGAGTACGCGCTGGTTCTCGGCGTCATCGCCATCGCCGGCATCACCGCCATCATCGCCCTCGGCCCGAAGGTCGCCGACCTCTGGT
>CAIPGK010000619.1 GCA_903864575.1 uncultured Chloroflexota bacterium | reverse complement strand
TGCGCCAGCGCATCGGCATCCTGCGTCAGCTACCAGTCCGGAAGCCCGGCCGGGACGTACTGTCTGCTCCCGTTCGCCGCGGCCTGCGCCGCCAACGGCGACTGCGTCTCGTCCGACTGCGATAACGGGGTCTGCATGAGTTGCTCCAGCCCTGTCTGCGGCACGCCTTGCACCCCCATCGTCTGCCCCACCTGTGCCCACACCACCATCCAGCAGGCCATCGACGCCGCCTCCGCCGGGGACGTGATCGCCATCGCCCCCGGAACCTACACCGAGGACCTCGCCATCGCGAAGGATCTCACGCTCCGCGGGTGCCCAGGAGGCGTCGTCACCATCACCAACACCGCCTATGCCGTCCGCGCGATTACCGTCACCAACGGCGCGTCCCTCTCCCTTGTCGACGTCATCGTCGATGGGTACTCCGACTATGACACCAGCAGTACCGGAGGCGGCATTGCCACCGATGGCGATCTCTTGCTCGCGCGGAAGAGCGCGGTCCGGAACTCCTACTGGGTCAACGGCGGCGGCATCAGCGCCGTCGGCGACGGCCTCACCGTCACCGTTACCGATCAGGCCGTGATTTCCGGCAACTACGCCGACACCAACGGCGGCGGCGTCTTCGTCGATGGCGCCGCCACCCTCGTCGTCTCCGCTTACGCCCTCCTCCAGGACAACCAGACCGACAGTTACGGGGGTGCGCTCGCCTCCCTCCGCGGGGCCGACGTCACGATCTCGGGCCACGTCATCCTGCGCAACAACCGCGGCGGCGGCGCTGCGCTCTTCGTCCGCCGCGACACCGCCACCCGCGACATCGCGATCGTCGTCGAGGGCGATGTCCTCGTCACGGGCAACACCACCATCAATGGCAAGGACGGCGGATTTGCCCGCTTCGCAAACCACGGCGACTCGATCACCTACCGCCCGATGGACGTCCAGATCCGCGACCGCGTGACCTTCTCCAGCAACACTGCCCAGGGCGACGGCGGCCTGATCTCGTCCCGCTGGGGGAAGATCACGCTTTCCGGCTCTGTCTCTCTCACCGGCAACCACAGCGACAGTAACGGCGGCGCAATCTGGATAAGCCCGCCCAGCGGCGCCACCTGGCCGGTGAATGTCGATGCGGTCACCATCTCCGGCGCCGTGTCGATCACCGGCAACTCGGCTGATGCCGGCGGCGCCATCAGACTCAGGGGATCCCGCGGCATTGTCTCCGGCACGACCGCGATCACGAATAACACCGCCACCGGCAATGGCGGCGGTGTGTACCTCTCCGTCGCCGAACTCGTGGTAGCCGCCGGGGCGTCCATCACCGGCAACACGGCCGCCTCCGGAGGCGGCGTTTACTCCGACGACGCCCAGACCACACTCACCTCCGCTCCCGGCACGATCCACGACAACACCCCGGACAACTGCGCTGGCACGGGTATCTCCTGCGCCTGATCCGGAGCACCGGATACCGACTACGGCCCGGCGGGTTCAACCCTCCGGGCCGTAGCTGTCGTCGCTTATCGATATTCTGCAAGATTGATGCATACAGGAAAACTGTCCAGAGCACGGAGTCAATCTGGTCAGCCCATCATGGCGCCTTCTCGCAGTCCGTTCGCCACGCTGCGTTCCTTGGCATGGACCCGATCGAGCCGCGCCGGGTTACGCTGTGACCGCAGTTTTCAGGAAACCCTGGTTTGACGCGACCCGCCAAGTCGCCCGCGCATCAACTGAAAACGAGTTCACCGGAGTCGGGCAATGTGCGCGGAGCCTTTGTTTTTGGAATGGCCCTCCTGACTCGATCCCTGCCGCACACCATCCTTCGGGATGCAAGGAACCACACTGCAATATAAAACAACTTCGATGTCAATAACCATCACGACTTCATGAAACCTCATCGAAGGCACGGCCAGATTTGGAGTTATCCGCGCCGGACCTTGTGAAGGCCGACGATCACGCCGTCATCCTTCGGATCGGGCCATGGGCCGGGATGGGATTCACTCTCGACGTTCCAGCCGAACGAGCGGGCGGCATCGAGCCACGCGGCTGCAGGGAGGCGGCCGGGTTCGGCAAGCCAGAAAAGACCATCCGGGGCAAGGTAGCGGTCGAGGAAGGCGAGCAGCGGTTCGATGTCCCGCTTTTCATAGAGGACATCGGCGGCGAGGATTGCCTGCCACCTGCGGCCTGGCGCGATGGCGGCATCGGGCGCGCGCCAATTGAAGGCAAGGGTCGCCGGCTCCGGGCATCCATTGGCGGCGCAATTGGCGCGGCAGGCGGCGAGGG
>CAIPGK010000618.1 GCA_903864575.1 uncultured Chloroflexota bacterium | reverse complement strand
GCCACGTTTACCGGCCGTCCCGCGGCCTTCGTCATCTCCACCTCGAGGTCGCTCATGCGATCCCCGATCTCGACCGAGAGGTCCTTCAGGTAGGGAAGGTCGATGGCGATGCCCGCCCACTCCATCCGGAGCAGCACCGGAACGAGCGGTTGCTCGAGATCCCGCAGGATCATTCCCTGGTTCTGGTGCTCGATCTCCGGACGGAAGACCTCGGCGAGACCGAAGGTCGCCTCGACATCCCCGCAGGCGTAGTCGCCCGCCTCGCGGGAATCGACCATGTTCATGCTCAACTGGTTCTTGCCCGCGCCGATCAGGGCGGTGATCTCGGTCATTTCGATGCCGAGGCGGGTGAAGGCAAGGTCCTTCAGGCCTTTGGACGTCTCCCCAAGCAGGTAGGCCGCCAACATGGTCTCGAAATCGAGGTTGGCGAGCGTGTACCCGGCCCGCTCCATCACCCCGAGGTCGTACTTGAAGTGGTGGGCGATCAGCCGAAATGCGGGATCGGCCAGCACCGGGCCGAGCGCCGCCTGCACGTCCTCCGGGCTGAGTTGCGGATGCTCGTCCGTTCGATGGCGCAACGGGATGTACCAGCTCTCGCCTGGGGACACAGCCAGCGCAATGCCGACCAGCTCGGCCGCGAGCCAGTCCAGCGAGGTCGTCTCGGTGTCGATCGCGGCCATCCCCGTTTCGCGCAACCGGGCGATCAGGTGGGCGAGGTGCTCCGGCGTCTCGACGATGGCGCGGACGCTCGGCGCACGCTCGGCCCGGGGGGCGGGTTTGACTTTCGCCGCTGCCGCCTCGGGGAGGCGCGGCACGAGGGTCCGGAACTCGAGTTCCCGAAGCAGGTCCAGCACCTTTTCGCGGTCGTAGTCACGGACCGCGCACGTCGCCGGGTCGATGCCGATGTCGAGGTTGCGCCGAATGGTCGCGAGATCGAGCGAGAGCCGCGCCATGTCAGGATTGGCGACGATGGCGTTCTTCGCTCTCGGCGGGGTAATCTCCTCGGCGTGCGCGAGAATCTCCTCCACCCCGCCAAACTGCCCGATCAGCGCTTTCGCCGTCTTTTCCCCGATGCCGGGCACGCCCGGGATGTTGTCACTGGTGTCGCCGACAAGCGCCTTGTAGTCCTTCACCAGCTCCGGCCCGAAGCCGTAGCGGTCGATCACGCCCTGCCGGTCGAAGGTGCGAATCTCATTGAACCGCTGCGCCCCCGGCAGCATCACGGTCACATCGTCATCGACCAGTTGGAGCATGTCGCTGTCGCCGGTGACGATCACGACCCGCAAATCGCCCCGCTCGGCCGCCTCTTTTGACAGCGACCCGATCACGTCGTCGGCTTCGTAGCCGTCGCGCCGCTCCATCGGGATGTTCATCGCCTCGACAAACTCGGTGATCCTTTTGATCTGGGCCCTGAGATCGTCCGGCATCGGGGCGCGGTGGGCCTTGTACTCCTCGAACTGCTCCTCGCGGAACGTCTTGCCACCTTCGAGGGCCACGATGGCGTACTCGGGATGCTCGCGTTTCAGCACATCGAGCAGCATCGAGGCGAACCCGAAAACGGCGTTCACCTGCTCGCCCTTGCTGGTGGTGATGCTGGGAGGCACCGCATGGTAGGCCCGAAATATCAGACCGTAGCCGTCGACCAGCAGCAACGTCGGCTTGTCGCCGCCGGCATCCTGCCCCGCATCCCTCGCCATCGCGCCGCCTCCTCCACCGTGCCAGCAACCTGCATGGGAGAGGGTACAGGAGCAGGAGGCTTTGTGTCCGTTCACCTATGAGGGAGATGGGGAGAACCGGACCATTGCCGCATGGTGGGCCCACACCCCAACCCCGCCGCGGCTGCGGCGGGAGCGGGGCCTTCCACCTGTTCCTTCGGGCGATCTGGCGGAGCGTTCTCCTGCTCCATCTGCGGCCGATGCGGGACAGAGGTTGGAGCGAGGGTCGATACCACTGGTCCTCCTGAGCAGGAGAGGGGTTGGTGCGAGGGCCTATACTTCCCGCAACTGCTCGCTACGGGCCGGTGGCCCGGGAGTTCTGCCGCCTCATGGATCCGTTGACTGTCCAGCGCGTCGCGCGCGTCGCCTGCGAAAACGTCGAGCGCGTCATCGTCGGCAAGCGGCAGGAGGTGCTGCTGACGCTGGTCGCCCTGTTCTGCCGCGGCCACGTGCTGCTGGAGGACGTGCCGGGCGTCGGCAAGACGGTTCTCGCCAAGGCCATCGCCCGCACCCTCGGCGCGGAGTTCAAGCGCATCCAGTTCACCCCTGACCTGCTGCCGAGCGACGTCACCGGCGTGAACGTCTTCAACCAGCAGACCGGCCGCTTCGAGTTTCGCCCCGGCCCGATCGTCGCCCAGCTCGTCCTCGCCGACGAGATCAACCGCGCGACCCCCAAGACGCAGGCCGCGCTCCTCGAGGCAATGGAGGAAGGGCAGGTCACCGTTGACGGCGTGACCCACCGGCTGCCGACTCCCTTTATCGTCCTCGCCACCGAGAACCCGATCGAATACGAGGGAACCTTCCCGCTGCCGGAGGCCCAGCTCGACCGCTTCCTCATCCGCCTCAGCCTCGGCTACCCGGGGCGCGCGAACGAACTCGAACTGCTTGACCGCCAGCACCGGGCGCACCCGCTCGACGCCCTCGGACAAGCCATCTCGGTCGAGGAACTGCTCGCGGCGCAGGCGGCGGTCCGCGAAGTCCACGTCGCGCAGCCGGTCAAGGAATACATCGTGTCGCTGACCGAGGCGACGCGGGCGCACGAGGACGTCTACCTCGGCGCAAGCCCGCGCGGCAGCCTCGCCCTCTACAACACCTCCCGCGCGTGGGCCGCCATCAGCGGCCGGGATTATGTCGTACCGGACGACGTGAAAGCGCTCGCCGAGCCGACGCTCGCCCACCGCGTCATCGTCAACCCGTCGGCGCGAATCAAGAATGTCGACAGCCGGGTCGTCGTGGCCGACATCCTCGCCCGGACCCCCGTTCCCGGCGCCCAACCCGCCCCGGCCCGCGGCGGCTGGGGCGCCCGCCCCGCCTGACCGGGGCAATGGCATGAACGCCGCGAAGCTGCTCACCTTGCTGGTCGCGGTCCTCCTGCTTGGGCAGGTGACCGACTGGCCGGTCGCGGACACCCTCTCGCTCGCGCTCGGCGCGATCCTCGTGCTCACCTGGCTTTGGAGCCGCTTCAGCCTGCGGGGGGTCGAACTCGATCGACATGTCGGGGCCGACCGAGCCGAGGTCGGCGGCGTCATCCGGGAGGAGCTGACCCTGCGGAACCGCGGCCGCCTGCCGAAGCTCTGGCTGGAGGCGGTCGATCACTCCGCTCTGCCGGGTCACGATCCGGGCCGCGTGGTCCATTTGCGGGGCCGGGCCATCGAGACCTGGACGGCGGAAACCCTCTGCGTTCGCCGGGGCCGCTACCGGCTCGGCCCGATGACCCTTCGCTCTGGCGATCCGCTCGGCATGTTCCCCATGCGCGCCGCCCTGCCCACGACGCTCGATGTCGTGGTCTACCCACCCATGGTGGCGGTGTCCAGCGCCCTCGCTCCGATCGCCGCGCTCGAAGGGGGCGCCACCCGGGACCGGCGCACCCAGAACGTCACTCCAAGCATCGCAGGCATCCGGGAGTACGCGCCCGGGGACAGCCTCAACCGCATCAGCTGGAGCCAGACGGCCCGCCGTGGCCGGTTGATGACCAAGGAGTTCGACCTGGACCAGACGGCCGATCTCTGGATCGCCGTGGATCTCGACCAAACCGCCAATCTGCCCGCCACCTACAAACTTGACCTCGTGCCCGACCGCAACGGCCGCTGGCCGGCCGAAGCATGGCTGGATGCAACCGAGGAATACTCCGTCACCGTTGCAGCCTCCCTCGCCCGGCACTTCATCGACGAGGGCCGCAACGTCGGCCTGATCGCCACCGGCGCGCGTCTGGAGACCATTGCGCCGGATCGCGGCGACCGCCAACTGGTGAAGATCCTCGAGTCACTCGCCGTGATCGCCGCCGATGGTCACATGCCCCTCGCCGAAATCCTTGTCGCGGAAGCGCCGCGTTTCAGCCGCCAGACCGGGCTGGTCGTCGTCACCCCATCCACCGACGAACGCTGGATCGCCTCGCTTGCCGAAATTGCGGGCCGTGGCGTGCGCTCGTCGGTCATCCTCGTCGAACCCGACACCTTCGGCCCCGCGCCATCGTCCCTCATGACCGTCGGCGCCCTCGCCGCGGCGGGCATTCCCGCCCACCTGCTCAAGTTCGGGGACGACATCGCCGCGGCCCTCGGCGGCGGCCGCTGACCGGATGTAACGCGCACGCAACCAGCCGAGCCTCGTTTCCCGGCCCCCGGACCGTTACCATTTGCGCATGGCAACCGCGGTTGTTTCCGCCCGATCCTCCATTCCCCCGCCGACCAGTTGGTGGCGCCGAATCCGGCCCGATGAGGGCTGGGCGGTGCTGCTCCTGCACGTCGTTGTGGCGATCGCCGCCGCGTGGACCGTCGCGTTGACACCCAACGCGCCGCCCCGCGCCGACCTCGCGCTGCTCTCCATCATGGGCCTCGCTCTCGGCTACATCCTGGCTCGCCTGCGCCCCCCGGATCTGGCCGCCCATCTCCTCGCCATCACCCTTGGCCTCATCGCGTCGGCGTGGCTCGCGTCGGACGTCATGTCCTCAGGCGGCGTTCGAAACCGGCTGGGCGCCGTCGGTGCGGCCGCGATCGAGTGGTACTCCGCCGTTCTCTCCGGAAAACGCATCGCCGACCCATCGCTCTTCGCGGTCATCCTCGGATTGACCGTGTTCCTCGTCGCTTACACCTCGGCGTGGACGCTCTACCGTCGGGGCTGGCTTGCCACGGCGCTCTTTCTCCCCGGCGTCATCGCCTTCGTCACCCTCGGGCTCGACGGCACGACCGACACCCTGCCGCTCGTCATCCTGATCGCCGCGGGGTGCGTGATGGCCGCCCGCTATCACGTCTACCGCCGATCGCAGGCGTGGGCGCGGGCAGGATTGACCGCACCGAACCGCCTGCCGCAACGATTCCTCTGGGCGGGCGTCGCCCTCGCGTTGATTGCCGCCATCCTCGGCTGGACGATGCCGATCTCCTCACGCGAAGGCCTTGGGCAGGTCTGGGCCCACGTCGAGGAACCGTGGAGCCAGGTCCAGCAGCAATGGGACGACCTCCTCGCCAAAATGGCCGGGGTCTCCAACCTCTCCGGCGGCAGTTACGCCAGTTTCGGCGACGAGTTCCGCCTCGGCGGGGCACTGAACCTGAGCGACGAACCGGTCATGGTCTACCGCCCGGTCAGCGTGTCCGCAGGCCCGACCTACCTTGCCGGCCACCGCTATGACAACTACAACGGCCACGGCTGGTCCACTCGCGTCGACGACACCTTCACCAGCGTCAACGACGACGGGCAACAGTTCAGCGCCCAGATGACCTTTGCCCGCGGTCAGGGCGTGCACCTCAGCCCGGACGTGACGACCGACCGCGAGGAGATCACCGGCGACCTCGAAGCCATCCGGCCCAAGGGCGATCTCCTCTTCACCCGCGACACCTTTCTCTCCGCCGGGATGCAGGTCAACGTGCAGCTCTCCTGGCGACAATTGCGGGATGAACCCTATCCCCTTCTTGACGCCGACTTCTCCCAAATCCCGCTCGATCTCCGGCAGATCGCAACCGCCTTGCAGGGCGCGATCTTCGACCCGATGGCCCAGTCGCCTACCCCATCCGCCCTCGATCCCCTTGTCGCGGCAGACATCGGCGCGCAGATCGAGCAGTTGCGGGGACGTTTCCTCGATGTCTCGTGGTCCGTCGCGCCGGATGGCCGCGCGGACACGATGTTCGTCACCGGGCAAGTGCCCGTTTATGACGACGTGGAGGCCGTTTTTGGCAACCGCCCGGTCACGTCGGGCGAGCGATACTCGATCGCGGGGCTTGCCAGCATCGCCAGCATGGACCAGTTGCGCGGCGCGCCAGCGGCCTATCCCGATTGGGTAACCGCCCGCTACCTGCAACTTCCCGACACCATCACCCAACGCACCCGCGATCTCGCCGCGCAGGTGATGGCCGGCGCGACCAACCCCTTCGACGCCGCCTACGCCACCCAGCAGTTCCTTCGCGGCCACATCACCTACAACGAAAAAATCGCGGCCCCGCCGCGTGATCGCGATGTCGTCGACTACGTCCTGTTCGACAGCCGCGAGGGCTACTGCGAGTACTACGGCTCCGCAATGGCCGTGATGCTTCGCTCGCAAGGCATCCCGGCTCGCGTGGTCGGCGGCTACTACCCGGCCCCGTGGGACGATGACCGCCAGGGGTACCTCTACCGCGAGAAGAACGCCCACCTCTGGGTGGAGGTGTTCTTTCCGGGCTTCGGCTGGATCCCGTTCGAGCCGACCTCCAGCCAGAACCCGATCCCCTATGGCGACGCGGCCATGGGCGACAAGCCGGAGCCGACCCCAACCCCAACCCCGGAGCCGACCCCAACCCCCGTTCCGGACGCATCGCCCGTCTCCGGGCAGACCGGGCAGCCGGTTGCGCCAGACCGTCCCACGCCGTTCCTTTCGCAACCGGGCCGTGCGCTCGGCTGGGCCGCGGTTGTGCTCGCTGTGCTTGCCGCGCTCGGAGCGACCGCGGCCGCCGGCGTCTGGCAGTGGCGGCTGCGCGGGCTCTCTCCCGCCGGCGGGCTCTATGCCCGCGCGATGCAGGCTGGCAAATTCTGGGGCGTGCAGCCCGAACCGAACCAGACCCCGCGAGAATACGCGGAACGCTTCGGCGAGGCAGTTCCTGCCGCGAGCGGCCCGGCGCGGATCGTCGCGGACCTGTACAGTCAGGACATCTACGCCGGGCGAACGCCGGACGCTCCGGCGTTGGACCGGGCGCGCGCTGCATGGGCGCAGTTGCGCCGCGAGACGCTCGGTGGGCTGTTGCGCCGCCGTGACGCCGGGAACGGGAAAGGGAACGGGGAATGAGCAAGCATCATGGCCGCGTGCTGGTGGCCGGGTCGATCAACACCGATCTCGTGGGGCGATTCCAGCGCGCCCCGGAGGCCGGGGAAACCGTCACCGGATCGACCTTCCAGGTCTTCGGCGGTGGCAAGGGCGCGAACCAGGCTGTGGCCGCCGCCCGCTCCGGCGCGGAGACCGCCATGCTCGGCGCGGTCGGCAACGACGACTTCGGGCGGCAACGGCTCGATGACCTCCTGGCCGACAACGTCGACGTCACTGACGTGGACGTGACTCCGGACGCTGCCTCGGGCGTCGCCCTCATCCTCGTGGATGAGGCAACCGGCCAAAACCGGATCGGCTACATCCCCGGCGCGACCATGACCGTGGGCCCAGCCGCCGCAGTCGACGCCGTCGAGCGGTACCGCCCCGCCGTGGTGCTGGCAACTCTCGAACTGCCGGAGGACGCCCGCGACGCCGCATTCGCCGCCGCGCGCAACATTGGCGCGATGGTCGTGGTCAACGCCACCCCGGAGGCCCAGGGTGTGCGGCCGCACCTGCCCTTTATCGATGCCCTCGTGGTCAACGAAACCGAAGCCGCCGATCTGCTCGGCCACCCCGTCGATGCCGCGAATGCCGCCGAGGGCGCCCGGCAACTTGCGGCTCTTGGACCATCCATTGTGCTGATCACCCTCGGCGCGGCTGGGGCGATGCTTGTCGCCAATGGCGACGCGGTGAAGATTCCCGCGCCGGCGGTCGAGGTCGTCGACACCACCGGAGCGGGCGACGCCACTGTGGGGGCATTCGGAGCGCGGCTCGCAGCCGACGCGGATGCGGTCTCGGCGGCGCGCGCGGGCGTGGTGGCCGGATCGCTCGCCTGCACCCGCCCCGGCGCACAACCTTCCATG
>CAIPGK010000617.1 GCA_903864575.1 uncultured Chloroflexota bacterium | reverse complement strand
GAAATTGACAAATTGTCATAGTACGGTGGTAATCGTACGAACTGCATACGAGTGAATGTACGAACAAACGTTGTCTTTGAGGACGTTGTAATTGCCCGGCATAGGCCGTAGATTGTTCATATCGGTCCGGAGGCGCTGGCGGGTGAGGACGCGGCGCCGGGGATGGGGATCCCGGATCGAAACGGCTGGGAGGGAGAACACTGTGCTAGGCAAGCGAGTTTTGCTCGTCGATGACCATCCGCTCTACCGCGCTGGGGTTCGGCGCGTGCTGGAGGCCAGCGGACGATATCGGATCGTGGGCGAGGCGGGATGCGCTCACGAGGCGATCGACGCGGCGGACGTGAACCGCCCCGACCTGATCGTGCTGGACGTCCAGTTGCCGGGAATCTCCGGTCTGAAGACGGCCCGCATCCTTCGCAAGAAAGACCCGCGGGTGAAAATCGCGCTCGTGTCCATGGTTGGCGACGATGGCCGGATGCTGGAGGCGTTCCGCACCGGGGCGCTGGTGATGCTTCCGCGCGATCTGACGCCCTCAAGCCTGCTCGAGGCGATCGACAGGGTCTGTTCCGGCGAGCATCTTCTCCGGGCGCAGGTGCAATCGCGGCCTGCCCTGGCCAATCGCCTTCGCGCGGAGATGCGGGTGGTCTCCACCCGTCGCGCTGTAGCGCTTGACGCTCTGCCGCTCTCCACCCGTGAGCTGGCGGTGCTGGACTGCGCGGCGCAGGGACTCTCCAACAAGCAGATCGCCGAGGCGCTTTACGTTACGGAGCAGACGGTGAAGAATCATTTCACGTCGGTCCTCCGCAAGCTGGAGACCGAAGACCGGGTCGGCGCGATCCTCCATGCCGTGCGGCAGGGTTGGGTCGAGATCACCCCGCCGCTGAGCAACTCCGGCGTGCAGTGGCTGGTTTCCCAGTCCTCCAGCCGGCCGGCGGTCCGCCACACCGCCTGACTATTCCAGACGATTCCTGCCTCCCCGCGGCAATTCTGGTCCCGTTGACGGGTGTGCCCCAACCAACCCGTCGCCCCTATTCCTCGAAACGGCGTGATGCACGGCGCTAGCCCCGCCGGCCATCGCGCCGTTTCGGCGTTTGCGCAGGCGCCCGAGGCGGGCGGCCCGGATCCGCCCATGCACCTGCAGCCATGCCCGTGCTACTGTCTGTTCCGGCCAGCGCGTGCGCGCGGCTGGAAGGACGGATGGATGCGGTTGGTCGAGCGACTCGCGGAGGCTGTGGCGCGGAGCACCACCCGCCGCGGCGCGATGAAGGGCGTGGCGGCGGCGGCGTTTGCCTACCTTGCCGCGCTCGCGGCATCAGGCGGGGAGGTTGACGCCGCCCGGTGCGCGGTGCGCCTGACCGAGGATACCGCGTGCAACATGCCGTTCCTGACCGCCTGCGCCGATACGGATCCTGCCCTGTGTCAGGGTACGGCCTGCACCGGCGCGTGTACGCCCGACACCATCTTCTACGGGCAACAGATCGAAGCGTCCTGCTGGTGCACCGCGCTGGAGCGCCAGGGCACGTCCCGCAACCGCTACGCCTACTGGAAGTGCTGCGATTGCCGTTGCACCACCCCGATCGTGCTGTCCGCTGGATCGCCGTGGCCATCGACGCAATATCCCGATGGAACCTATGGGTGCGGTTGCCGGGAGCGGGTGAGCGTCCGCTTCGACGCGGTGGGCAAGCGACCGCGGCCGGGGCGCGGCTGATGGACGGTCAGCGGTTCGATGCGCTCGCCCGCGCCATGTCCCGGCGGGGATCGCTGGCCGCGCTCGCGGGCATCGTGACGAACGTGCCTGATGCCCGGGCCGCCGAGTGCCGGTATCCCGGGATGCCTTGCCGCGCGGATGATGCCTGCTGCCGGGGGTCCTACTGCGACAATGGCGTGTGTCGGTGCAACGACCGCCGGGTGCAGTGCGGCGATTACTGCATGACCCGGCGAATGGTGAACAACAAGCAGTGCTGCAAGCCGTATAAAACCCCATGCGTGTACGGTGACGAACTACCATGTTGCGGGTCGTCGCTTTGCACGGGTCGGCTGGACGATCAATGGGTCTGCTGCGGGCTTGAGGTTCATCCTTGCACGAAGGAGACCGCGGACTACTGCTGCTCGAAGCGATGTACCAGGGCCGGGCGTTGCGCTCCGGTTGCACCGGTTGCTCCGGTCGCACCGGTTCCGGCCCGAGGGTGAGGTCAGGATCATGCAGACGGGATTGCTGCTCGTGTTCGCCGGGTTGGTCGGGCTGCTGAGCGCGCACGTTCCCTGAACGGTGAACATGGGGCTCAGCCTCGGTCTCCTCGGTCGGGGAGACAGCGCGCGCGCCTGGCGCTACGGAATCATCCACGTCGTCGCCTCCGGGGTTGGCGGCGCAGTGGTCGGTGGTCTGCTGGGCGCGACTGGAACGCTCCTGGGTCTCGGGCAGTGGCGGCCGTGGATTGTGGGCGCGACGGCGGTGGTTGCGCTCGGGCTTGCGGTATGGCTGAAGACCTACCAGTTGGGCCGTCAGCGGCAGGTGCCTCGCCGGTGGGCGAGGGGAACCGCGCCGGAAAAGATCTACATGCTCTGGGGTCTGATGATGGGATGCGGACTCTATACGCCGATCTACCATACGGCGCTGATGGTGCTGCTCGCCTTCCAGTTCACGGGAAGCATCGGGCAGGGGCTCGCGAGCGGATTCATCTTCGGCGTCGTGCGGCAGTCCACCGCGCTCTGGCCGGTGGCGCGCCACTACGATCCCGAGCAGACGATGTCGCTGCTGGAGCGGCTGCGTCCGGGCGCGCGGGCGCTGAACCTTCTGCTGATCGTCGCCGGGCTCGCGCTGCTCGCGATCGGATCGCGCTAGCCCGCCGGATGCGCCGCGCGGGATG
>CAIPGK010000616.1 GCA_903864575.1 uncultured Chloroflexota bacterium | reverse complement strand
GCTCGTCGGACTGCCGTCAGCGTGTCCGCACGGAATGACCCCCGCTCAACCAGCCCCGCACCAATGCCCCGTTGTCGCCATCTGCTGGCGGAAGGTGGAGTGAGCGCTTCCCCCTGCAGGGTTTCAGCCCTCGGATGCGCCGCCCCACGCCCGCTGGAACACCCGAAGCCAGTTGCCGTGCATGATGCCCGCGATGTCATCCGCGCCATAGCCGCGCCGCGCCAGCAGGTCGGGAACAATGCGCAGATCGGCGATGGTGTCGAGCCCGTGCGGAGTCTGCTCGATGCCGTATCCCCCGTCGAGATCGCTGCCGATGGCAGCATGGCGGGCGTTGCCGGCGATCTGGCAGACGCGGTCGATGTGATCGACGTACTGCTCCATCCCGACCTCGATCCGGGTGGTCTGGTATTGCACCCAGCCGGGTTGGATCATCCACGCGTCGAGGGCCGCGCCGATCACCGCGTCGCGCTCGATCAGGCGCCGGATCATCTCGTCCGAGAGTTGCCGGTCGCCGGGAACGAGGGCGCGGCAGTTGGCATGGCTGGCGAGGACCGGCCCGGAAAACGCGTCCAGCGCCTCGTGGAAACTGTCATCGACGAGGTGGGAGACGTCGAGGATGGCGCCGGCGCGCTCCATCTCCCGCAGCAACTCGCGTCCGGACGGGGTAAGTCCTCCGATGCTCGCGGTTCCATGCGCGTAAGCGCTTGGGCCATAGTGGGCGAGCCCGACGACTCGGAGGCCATCCTCCCACCACTGCCCGAACTGTCCCGGCTCGACGACCGGATCCGCGCCCTCCATCAGCAGGATGAGCCCGAATGGTGTCGTCTCCGGGTCGGCCTGCCATGCGGCGGCGTGGCGCTCCAGGGTGGCCCAGTCCCGAATGATGCGAACGATTCCCTGCCGCTCCAGTTCGCGGTACCACGCGAGCTCACCCTGCGCGTGGGCGTAGGCTGCGGCGTGCGTGCGGTAGTCGAGGCGGGAGCCATGCTGCGACTTGACCCGCGCCAGCACGGTCGCCATGCATAGCCCAACGCCGCCAGCACGCATCTCGGGGAAGGCGACGGTGGATGCCGCGTAGCCCTTGTCCGTCAGCCGCTCGGCAAGCTCCTGCTTGCGTGTGCCGGGGACGGAGAGCGTGAGATCCCGGTTGTAGACCAGGGTATTCAACGCGAGATCGAGGTGAGCGTCGAAGACCAGCATGGACAGCGCTCCTTCAACGGTGGCCGGAACCGTGCGAGACAGACAGGGAAGGATAGCCTCCGCACCCGGTGGCCGCGTTCCTGCGCAGGAGCGACGGCATCACGGTTCGTACTGGCGGCAACCGCAGCATTCGAGGGATCGACCGATGTTTACCTCCGCAATCGTCCCGCTCGACGGCTCGCCCGAGGCGAACGCGGCAATGGCGCCCGCGGCCTCGCTGGTCGCAAAGGGCGGCAATGTCATCCTGCTGGGCGTCCTCCCGAGGACTGACCTGCTCGCGCCCGCGCTGCTCGATCTGCTGCCGGTGCCGGATATCCGTCTCGCCATGCGGGAGTCGATCGGGGAGCATCTGGAGCGGGCAGGGGAGCCACTTTCCGCACGCGCCATCCGCTGGGAGACGGAAGTTCGGGAAGGCGACCCGGCGAGCCAGATTCTGGCCGCCGCGGAAGAGCACCGCGCCGGGTTCATCGCCATGTCCATCCGCGGACGCGGCGCGAGTGGTCGGGAACTCATCGGCAGCATCGCGGACCGGGTGGCGCGGTCCTCCCCGGTTCCCGTCCTGCTCGTGCGGCCCGGCGCGCCGGACGGCACTCCCACGATGCCATTCCGGCGGATCGTGGCGCCGCTGGACGGCTCTCCACGCGCCGAGGCCGCGATCCCGGTGGCAGCGAGGATCGCGGCAGGGCTCAACGTGCCGGTGCTGCTGGTGCAGGCGATCGACTCCCGGATGCTCGCGGCGCCACTCAGTCACGAGGCCCTCCCGGTCATTTCGGCCCGAATGCTCCAGACCCTGCGGGACGACGCGGCCTTCTACCTGACCGAAGCCTGCGACCGCTTCGGCAGGCACCGGAACGGCAGCGGTCGGTCCTTCTCCTGGCAGGTGCTCGAAGGCTCGCCATGCGATGCCGTCACCGGCGTCCTGCGCGGGGGCGATCTGCTCGTGTTGACGAGTCATGGGCGCGGTGGGGTCACTCGCTGGGCGCTCGGCTCGGTCGCGGAGAAACTGCTGCGGGATTCGAGCGCGCCGGTGCTGCTCGTCCGCGCCGACCAGGACACGCCGAATCATGTCCAGCGCACCCCGTGAAAGCGTATCGCTGATGGCGTCTCACACGTCCCCCAACTGGTCCGCCTCGACCCGCGCCGCGGCGCTCGATGCGGTGCTGGCTACCCGTGACGGGCTGGAACCCATCCTCCAACGGCAGCGCGAGCGGTTCGCGGATATCGTCGCCTTCGCTCGCGGGCATTCGCCACTCTACCGGGATCTTTACCGGGACCTGCCGCCGGGGTGTGCCGACCCGGCGCGTGTGCCAGCGGTGTCGAAACGCGCCCTGATGCCGAACTTCGACGCATGGGTGACCGATCCCCTCGTCAACCGCCGCCTCGTCGATGACTGGCTCTCCCGAACCGACACGATTGGCGACGTGCTGCTTGGACGCTACCTCGTCGCCACCACGTCGGGATCGACTGGCCACCCGGCGATCATCCTGCTGGACGGCCCGTCGCGGGCGGTCTGCAACGCCGAGCGAGTCCGCGCCCTGCGCTCGATGCCGTGGCCAGCCCTCATCACCTCCTTCGTGCGGGAACGGGGACGGATGGCGGTCATCGTCGCCACGGGCGGACATTACGCCGCAGCCGCGATGATCGAATACATGAAGCGGGTGAATCCGGCGGCGGCCGGAGCACGCATCATCGCTGCCGGTACACCAATCGCGGAGATGGTCGACCTGCTCAACCGTGAGCCCCCGTATGCGCTCTCCGGCTACGCGTCGGCGCTCGAGCTGCTGGCTGGTGAGCAGCAGGCAGGGCGGCTGCACGTCGCGCCCGCCATCGTCATGTCCACCGCCGAAACGCTGTCCGACACTGGTCGCAACGCCGTCGCGACGGCCTTCGGATGTCCCGTGATCGACGGATACGGCGCGACCGAGGCTCCGGCAATTGCGCTTTCCTGCCGTTACGGCCGCATGCACCAGAACGCGGACTGGATCCTGCTCGAGCCGATCGACGAAGCCGGGAACGCCGTGGAGTCGGGGGTGACGTCCCATTCCCTCCTCGTGACGAACTTCGCCAACCGCGTCCAGCCGATCGTCCGGTACGACCTGGGGGACCGGATCACCGTGACGCCCGGGGGCTGTCCCTGCGGCAGCCCGCTGCCCACGATCCGGGTGGAAGGCCGAACCGACGACGTGCTCCTCTTTCCGCGGCGAGACGGAATGCTCGTTCCGGTGCTCCCGCTGCCGC
>CAIPGK010000615.1 GCA_903864575.1 uncultured Chloroflexota bacterium | reverse complement strand
AGGCGCGGGAGCAGGCGCGCACCATGCGGCACCAACTGGCGAGCGAGATGTGGGAGGTGCTCAACCGCTTCCATCTTGAGCTTCAGGCGATGTCCGGGGCGACGATGGATACCCTCGCCGAGGAGAATGCCCACGACTTCTACCGGAAGGTGGCTGAGTTCAGCCATCTTTTCCAGGGCGTGACCGACAGCACGATGCTGCGCGAAGAGGGCTGGCATTTTCTCCAGGCCGGCAAGTTCCTCGAGCGCGCCGAGAAGACCGCCCGCGCGCTGGATGTGCGGCATCGCCTGCTGGCCGCGGATGGCGCGCCCGGTGGGCAGATCGAGACCGCGCTCGTCGGCGAGGGGGCGCCCGGCGAGTGGCACCAGTGGCAAGCAGTGCTGCGCTCGCTCTCGGCGTTCGAGGCGTATCACAAGATGTACCGGAGCGCCGCGCGCCCGCGGGATGTCGTCGAGATGCTGACCTTGTCGCCGATCTTTCCGCGCTCGATCCGCTTTTCGGTGGAGCAGGTGGACGCCGCGCTCGCGGCGATCGCCGAGGTGCGATCCGGGGACCACGACCGCTTCGGCGTCGCGCCGCCGGGCGATTCCTCCCATGTGCTTTCGCCCGCGCAGCGGGCGGCCGGGCGGCTCGACAGCAGGCTGGCGTTTGCCCTGGTCGAGGACGTCTTCAGCAATGGCCTGCATGATTCCCTGCTGGAGATCCAGCGGGGCTGCCATGACATCGGGGAGTGCATCGAGCGCCAGTACTTCGCTCATCGCATCCTGCTGCCGGAGGAGGTCGTCGCGTGAGGTACCGCATCACCCACCGGACGCAGTACGTCTACGAGACTCCCGCGCACGAGAGCTTCAACGAGGTTCGCCTGCGGCCTGTTTCCGACCGTCGCCAGGCCTGTCTCGCCTTCGACCTGACCATCGATCCACCTGCCACCGTGATCGCCTTCGAGGACTACTACGGCAACGCCGTGCACGACTTCAGCGTGCCCTACATGCATCTCGGGCTGATCGTGGAGGCGACCAGCGAGGTCGTCACCTTCGCCGCCGCAGATGAACCGCTGTCTGGCCCGCGCGCCGGCGAACCGGACCGGTCGCCTGCGCTGGCCACGCTGGCCGGAGACACCGAGTTTGCCGATGAGCACGCCGAGTATCTGACCTCGAGCGCCTACGTTTCACTCGGCGGGGCGGCGGCCGCGATGGCGCGTTCCCTGCTGGCCGCCGATCCGTCCACCAGCGCCCATGGGTTCCTCATGGCGGCAAACGCGCATATCCACGACACGTTCGACTACCAGATCGGCGCGACCTCGGTGCACACCACCGTGGACGAGGTGATCGCCGGGCGGCGCGGCGTCTGCCAGGATTTCTCGCATCTGCTGATCGCGCTCGGACGAAATGCCGGCCTGCCGATGCGGTACGCCAGCGGCTACCTCGGGCAATCAGGGGAGAGCGAGGCCTCACACGCGTGGGTCGAGGCGTTCATCCCGCCGTGGGGCTGGATCGGGGTCGATCCTGCCGGCGGGGCCGTCTGCACGGGCCGGCATGTCAAGGTCGCCACGGGGCGCGACTACGCGGATGTGTCCGTGGTGCGGGGAACCTACCGTGGTGGTCTCGCGCCGGAACTGTCGGTCAATGTGCGCTGCGAGGAACTGAGCGACGACTGGGGGGCGAGCGCGCTGGCCGGGCCGGAGCGGCGGCAGTCGGGCATGATCCAGTTCCAGACCCTCGGGGGCCAGCGCAGCCGCCAGCTGGACGCCCTGGCCCGCGCCTACGAGCAGGCGCAGAAGGTGTCGCCCGCGATGCAGTCGTCCTGGAGCGATGCCGGGCCGCGCGGCGCGGAGGACGCCCCGCGCCAGCAGCCGCAACAACAGCAACAGCAACAGCAACAGCAACAGCACCGGCAGCGTCCGTGCTCGCCGGAACAGGACGCTGCCTCGTGACCGGCCACGGCAACGGGACGGGAACCCGGCTCCAGCCTCGCCAGTTCGAGCCAGCCGTGCACGATCACGTGACGGTGCCGTGGGACCAGGTGCGGCGGACAAGCTACCTGATCCGGCAGCAGTTCCGGTACGACTATCCCGAGCCGATTCGTGATCTTCGGCAGCGGTTGATCCTCGTGCCGCCCGAGCGGCATGGCGATCAGCGGCTGATCTCGCACCGGATCGAGACGTCGGCGCGGGAAAGCGCGATGCGCCGGGAAATCGACGAATTCGGGAACCTCGTGGTGTGGATCACCGTCGAATCCGTTCCATCGGCGGTGGATTTCACGGCCTGGATCGTGATCGAGCGGGACGCGACGCTCGGACCGCCGGTCGTGGACCGCGCGTTTCGGACTGACCGGCGCTTTCTCGACTCCACGCCGCTGACCGCTCCGGATCAGGCGCTCGCGAGCGCGCTGGATGCGATCGGACCGGTTGCAGACCCGCGAGCGATGGCGGAGCGGATCAACCGATGGCTCTACGTGGAGATGTCCTACTGCCCCGGCAGCACAGACATTGGCACCACCGCGGCGCAGGCCTTCGCGGCGCGCCGGGGTGTCTGTCAGGACTATGCCCACATCATGCTGGCCCTGTTGCGGCTGGCCGGAATCCCGGCGCGGTACGTTTCGGGGCACCTGCTGGGCGAGGGAGCGACCCATGCATGGGTCGAGGCGATCCTGCCGGATCCCGCGCACCCGATGCGCGCGGTGGCCGTGCCGTTCGATCCGACGCATGGGGTCAGCCCGGGGCTGACCTATGTGACGGTCGCCACCGGGCGGGATTACGGGGATGTCGCGCCGACCTCGGGCACGTTCTGGGGCGCGCGGGCTGGATCGCTCACCGCGACCAAGAACGCCGCGGTGACCGATCTGGAGTACATCCAGCCAGTGGAATGACCGGGTTTCGCCGGGGGATCAGACCTCGTTGGCGTCGCGCCCGTCGATCTCGATCTTGGCGCGGGGCTTGAGTTCCGGGGCAGGGCGCATGACCGGCTTCGGCGGGACCGGGCGGGCGGCCGGCTTCGCGGGACCCGGCTTGTCCTGCACGGAGGATCCCGTGGAGACGGAATTCACGGCGCCCTTCAACTGCTGCACGATCTGGAGGTTGCCGAGATTGATCTCGGGCGGCGGACCCTTTTTCCGGGGCGCCAGGCTGAAGACCATCATTCCGGCGATCAGCAGGATGATCCCCAGGAGGAAACTCTTCGCGGTCATCGCGAGACCGGCGATCACCAGCACAAAGGTCAACAGCCACCAGAGTTTGCCCGTGCCGAGGAACATGATGCGTCTCCTTGCGGGTGGGCGACCAATGCAACCCGCGCCGGAGAGGGTACCCGATTTCCCGAATTACCGGGGTTTCCTCACCGTCTCGCGCCTGTCCGTACGGCCCATCCGTCACGATGACCCGGGAAGGGCGGCCTGCCATGCATCCCGGCGCGTTCCGACTGGCGTAGGTTCCGGCAGAGTGCCGGAGCGGCAGGCAGGGCGATGCCCCTGTCCGGCGCACCGGGAACGCGAGCGAGGACGGGCGGCCATTGACGTGTTCGGTCGGGGGTGAGGCCCCGCTGGAAACAGGGCGGGCCGCCGGGAACGGGGAAACCATGCGGGGAAGGTTCGTGAGCATTGCGCGGGTCGCCGCGACGCTGTCGTTGGCCGGGTTGCTCTGCGGCGCAGGGTGGCCGATCGGAGCTGATGCGCAGGATGTGCGGATGGCGGTGGCGTCCGCCGACCCGATCCAGTTGCGTGATCAGCCGGGCTGGGAGTCGGCGGCGTTGCTCGACCTGATGCCTGGAGCTTCGCTGGAGGTCTCCGGCGCGGCGCAGATCGCGCCGGATGGTGCCGAGTGGGTGCCGGTCGTCGCGGACGGCGTCTTTGGCTTCCTGCCCTCCTGGGCTGTCGGCGAAGCGTGGACCGGTGCCGCCACCGACGGGGAGATCGCGGCGGAGCAGCCTGCCGCCGAAACCGCCGCCGATGCCGCTCCGACCGAAAGCTTCGAGGCCGCGCCCGCCGATGTCGGCGCGCCGGCCATGACGGATCCGGGGGAGGCGCCCGCCGACGCGGAACCGGTGGCCGATCCCGCGCCGGTCGCCACGCTCTACGTGAGCGAGGATGTGAATCTTCGCGCCGGCCCTCAGCCCGATGCAGAGGTGCTCTCGGTGCTGCCCGCCGCGACGGCGGTCAACGTGAGCGGGGAAGCCGTGGACGGGTACGTGCCGGTCAGCGGCGGCGGCATCGACGGCTGGATCGCGTCCGAATACCTCGCCGGAGCCGCGCCGGCGCCTGAGGCCGCTGCCGCCGACGCGGAAGGGGGGGCGGTCGCGGCGCCTGAACCGGCGCCGGACGCCGTCCCCGCGGCGGCGTCGGAACTGGCGGCGAAGGGCCGACCAGGCGATGGCAAGGACGACAGGAGCGGCGCGGAGAAGCCCGCCAGCGTCATCGCGTTCCCGTTCCGGGGCGGCACGTGGCAGGTCATCCAAGGGTACAACGGCGGGACGCATACCAACCGTAGCGACTTCGCAAAGTACAAGTACGCGATCGACTGGGCGCGGGTCGATGGGGACACTGCGGGAGCGCCGATCTATGCCCCGGTGGGCGGCAGCATCGGATGGACCGACCCGGGCAGCGGCGGGCTGATGATCGACACCGGCGCGGGCTGGGGGATCGTCCTCTTCCACGTCGTTCCGGATCGCGGCATTGGCGCTGGCGGCATGGTCGAGCAGGGAGAGCGAATCGGGCGCATCTGCGCGCCGGGCGATCCGGGCTACATGAACGCCGACCACGTGGAGACCGACGTCTGGATCCTCAACGGCGACGGCAGCCATGACTCCATCCCCTTCACGGGCGAGTTCACCATCGGCGGGTACGACTTCCCGGACGTGGGAGGGAACAACCAGCACATGAACTTCAAGGTGAGCGCGTAGAACAGGGTCGCCGCTCGCGGCTGCGGGCGCCCGATCCGGTACGGCTCCGTCTGGCGATCCAGGCGGGGCCGTTTCGTTGGGCGGTCGATCCACGGGAGCCTCACCGGCCCGGCCTTCTCATGTGCTGCGTGGAGCGGTATCATGATGGTGCCGATCAATCGCGGCAGATCCCGCAGGGAGGAAGGCCATGCATCCGGTCATCATCGCCAGCAGCATCCTCAGCGCCAGCATCCTCGCCGCCGCCTTCGGGCCGAGATTGCTCCCGGAGCGGGAGGTCGCGGCGGCTCCCGCCGCCCAGATGTGCAACGGGCATGTCGGGTACTACTCGCCGGGCATCGAGGAGCTGAACAAGTACGACGATGCCTTCGCCGCCTTCCAGGACGAGATCGTGGCGGGCGAGATCGATGCCGGGAACGACGTCCAGGTGCTCGATTTCGAGGAAGTAGGCGGCCGGGTGGTCTTCTTCTACTCGACCGGGTGCTGATCCCGGAGCCGGAAGGCTCCCCGCGTCCGGTGTGCCTGCTGCGCGGCTCCCGCGGCATGCCGTAGGCTTCGCCAACGATTCGCCGCCGCGGAGGAGCAAACCGGGATGTCCATCGCCGTTTCGCTGATGATCGAGGGACAGGACGGGGTCACCTGGCCGCGCTGGCAGCGGCTCGCGCAGGCCGCGGAGGATCTCGGATTCTCCGGGCTGTACCGCTCCGACCACTACACCAACGCGGGCGACGGCCCCCTTCGCGAGGCGCTCGAGCTGTGGACCTCGCTGACCTGGCTGGCCAGCCACACGAGCCGGATTTCCTTCGGCCCGATCGTTTCCCCGGTCTCATTCCGCGACCCGCGCGTGACCGCATGGACGGCATCGGCTATCGATGACCTCTCTGGCGGCCGGCTACGGCTTGGCCTCGGCGCGGGGTGGCAGGAACGCGAACATGCCATGTTCGGCTATGACCTGCTGGATGTGGACGATCGCTTCGTTCGGTTCACCGAGGGGATCGAGGTGGTCACCCGCCTCCTGCGGGAGCCAAACCCGGTCACCTTCGCCGGGCGGTTCTACCAGCTGACAGACGCGGTGCTCCTGCCCCGGCCGGAGCGTCCCAACGGGCCGCCAATCGTCATTGGCGGCAACGGGCCGAAGCGCACCTTGCCCCTGGCCGCCCGGTTCGCCGATGAATGGAACGGGGTCTATATCCCGCCGGCCACGTTCGTCGAGCGGTGCGCGGATCTCGACGCGCTCCTTGCCTTCGAGGATCGCGCTCCCGGGGCGGTCCGCCGCACGTTGATGAACAGGGTCATCCTTGCCCGGAACGGGAGCGAGCTCGAACGGAAGCTGAAGGGGGGCGATGTCGATGCCCTCCGCGCCCGAGGGGTCATCATCGGCGGCGAGGATGAAGTGCGGGAGCGGTTGGCCGAATTCGGGGAGGCAGGGGTCGAGGAGATCCAGTTGCAGTGGATCGACGACCTGGACGATCTGGACGGCATCGCGGAACTCGCCCGCGCGGCGATCGGGTGATGGACCCGGCCACCTTCCTCGCCCCCGCGGGATCGCCGGACGGCATCGCGGTCAACGATGTCCACGCGATGCTCAGCCCGACCAGCGTCGCGCGGATCGTCCGCCCGACCTCTGTCGCCGCGGTGCGGGAGGCAATCCGGCAGGCTGCCGCCAACGGTCAGGCGATCAGCATAGCCGGGGGGCGGCACGCCATGGGCGGCCAGCCGTTCGGCGCGGATACCGTGCTGCTGGACATGTGCGGCCTGGACCGCATCGTCTCGCTCGACCGCGAGCGGGGCGAGGTGGAAGCCGAAGCGGGCATCATGTGGCCGGGGCTGCTCGACGGTCTCGACGATCTGCAACCCCATGAACCGCGCCCGTGGTCTATCGTGCAGAAGCAGACCGGCGCGGACCGCCTGACCCTCGGCGGGTCGCTTTCGGCCAACGTTCATGGCCGCGGATTGCGTTTTTCGCCGATCGTGCAGGATGTCGCCGCGTTCTCGCTGGTGAACGCCGAGGGGGAACTGCTCCGCTGCAGCCGCGAGGAGAACCCGGACCTCTTCGCTTGCGCCATCGGCGGATATGGTCTGTTCGGCGTCATTGTCTCGGTCAGATTGCGGTTGCAGCGGCGACGCCAACTCGAGCGGGTGGTTGAGGTTGTCGATGCCGCGGCGCTTCCGGCCCGATTTGCGGAGCGCATCGCCGCCGGATATGCCTACGGTGATTTCCAGTTTGACATCGACCCGGCAGGCGACGGATTTCTGAGGCGCGGCGTCTTTTCCTGCTACCGGCCGGCCGAGGCGGAGCAGCCGATCCCGGAGGGGCAGCGCGCGCTCGCGGCGTCCGACTGGCAGCGGTTGATCCTGCTCGCCCATGCCGACAAGCGCGCCGCGACCGACCTCTACACCGCCCACTACATCGCTACCAGCGGCCAACGATACTGGTCGGATCGGCACCAGATGGCGGAGTACCTCGATGGCTACCATGCCGCGATCGACGCGAAGTCAGGGGCCACCGCGCCCGGGTCGGAAATGATCACCGAAATCTACGTTCCCCGGCCCGATTTGCCCGCCTTTCTCGACCGCGCTGCGGCGGTCATCCGCGTGATGGGGGCGGATCTCATCTATGGCACGGTGCGCCTCATCGAGCCGGACCGGGAGACCGTGCTGCCATGGGCGCGCGAGGCGTGGGCCTGCACGATCTTCAATCTGCATGTCGCGCATACGCCTGCCGGCATCGAACGCGCGGCGCTGCAGTTTCGCGCGCTGATCGACGCCGGGCTTGCCTTCGGCGGCAGTTACTACCCCACCTATCACCGCTGGGCCACCCGGGAGCAGGTGCTGGCTGCTCATCCCGGGTTCATTGCGTTCCTGCGCGCCAAGGAGCGCTACGACCCTGCCGGGCGCTTCCAGAGCGAGTGGTGGCGCCATTACCGGACGATGTTCGCGGCGAACCTGCCGGAGCTGTAGGGCGCAGACCGTTCCTGCCTGCTACCCTGCGCATTCCAGGGCTGGAGCGGTCCGGCGATGAAGCGGCAGGAGCGGGCAATGAGCGGCGAATCGGGCGTCCATGCGGATGGGTCGTTGTGGCCGAAGCAGACGAAGCGAATGAGTTTCGGCCTGCTGCTGCCGATGGGAGAGGGGACGGCGCACGGCGACACCGTGCGGTTCGCGGATCTTGTCGCCATGACCCGCGCCGCCGAGGAGTCGGGCTTCGACACCGCCTGGTTCATCGACCATTTCGCCTTTCGCTTTGGCGAAGATGAGCGCGGCGTCTGGGAATGCTGGACGATGATGGCCGCCGTCGCCGCGAAGACGGAGCGGATCAACATCGGGTCGTTGGTGGCCTGCACCGGATTCCGCAATGCCGGGGTGATTGCCAAGATGGCCGAGGCGATCGACGAAATCTCGGGTGGGCGGTTCATTCTCGGGCTCGGGGCAGGGTGGCATGAGCCGGAGTACGAGATGTTCGGGTTCCCATTCGATCACCGGGTCACCCGGTTCGAGGAGGCGGTGAAGGTCATTCACCCCCTCCTGCGGACGGGAACGGCGAACGTTGCGGGGACGTACAGCTCCGCTGTCAACGCCGTGAACCGGCCAAAGGGTCCGCGCCCGCAGGGCGCGCCGATCCTCGTCGGGTCGAGCGGTGAGCGGATGTTGCGGATCATCGCCCGCTACGCCGATGCGTGGAACACCGTCTGGCATGCCAACGCCGATCTGGTCGTCGAGCAGATGGCGGCAGTGGATGCGGCGTGTCTCGAGGTTGGCCGCGACCCGAAGACGTTGCATCGCACCGCCGGGGGGAACATCGCCCTCGAGGACCCGACCGGGGTGCGCCCGACCCCGATCAGCGGGTCCGATGAGGAGATCGCCGCCACGCTCCGGACGTTCCGCGATGCCGGCATCACCCATTTTGTTGCCGGGCTCGATCCCTGCACGCCGGATACGATCCGGCGCTTCCGGAGCGTGATCGACCTGGTGGGCGCGTAGGCACGTCGGCT
>CAIPGK010000614.1 GCA_903864575.1 uncultured Chloroflexota bacterium | reverse complement strand
CGCCCGGATCGCCCATGTCGGCCGCACAGGGAATGGCCCCCGCTCCGAGCGCCTGGGCCGTCGCCGCGAGCGACGCGCCATCGCGCGAGACGAGCAGCACCCGCGCCCCTTCGGCGACCAGTTCCGCGGCGATCGCCCTTCCCAGTCCCCGGCTTCCGCCGCCGACGACGAATGTCTTGCCCTTCAGTCCGAGATCCATGTCTGTCTCCTGTGTGGGTCGCGCGGGTATCGGGCGCTGGTGGTGGACACTGTGGCGGTGAGGGCCGCGAGGCGCGTCTACGACCCGATCCGCGCCACCCGCTGCTCGAATGCGTCGATGTCGCCCGCGCCGAGGAGCGCGCCGAGTTCGAGGTCGTACTCGCGGGTCTGGCCCGGTTCGAGGACGATCAATTGACCCGCCGCCTTGTCCGCGAGGCGGCCGCGGGTGCTGTTCGTGCTGGGCTCGATGCCGCAGGCGTAGGTCCCTTGCCCCAGCATCCTCCAGATGAAATGGCGCGGAAGCTGCGTCTGGTTGAAGACCTCGTAGGCCCCGATCCCGCGCGCGCGGTTGACGATCGCGACCGGCACGCTGCCATCCTTTTCGCCGTGGATGTCGTGTTCGGTCACCTGCTCCACGTAGCCTTTTCTGGGGCCGTGAAAGCGGGTGTAGCCGTCGGTGTCATGGCTGCCGCGGGCGACCGGGTTGCTCACCGGCGCGAACAGTTCCGCTCCCTCGTCCAGCACGGGCCAGCCGACGTTCACATGGTACAGGTACATATGCGGCGTGGGGGCGTTGCCGATGTTCTCGACCTCGTCATGAATCTTCAGACGGGACTCCCCCACTTTCGCCTCGATCCGGCGGCGCAGGACGAACTGCTCGCCGAAGACCCGCGCCTGCGTGATCTCGCCCGTTGCCCAGAGCGTGCATTCGGCGCCGCTCCAGGTTTCGCCGTAGCCGGTGAGGCGGGCGGGCAGGTAGGAGATGCGCCCGTGCAGCCCGAACTCCTGCGACGTGAACGGCGGGTAGCCGAAGTGGGTCTGGTCATCCTCGGCCATGAACATGGTGTGCTCGAGGCCGCAGGTGGTCAGCAGGCCGCCGCCGAAGCCGCGCAGCCAGCCGAGCCCTTCCGGCTCGAAGCTCCACGGCCCCGGGAACCCGGCGTTCGACTGCCAGCCGAGCGCCATTCCGTTCATCTCGCAGCGCCCGACATCCATTGCGCGGTCGACGAGGATGTCGAACTGGAAGCCTGTGCCGGTGCGGAACTCCAGCACGCGTGTGTCCCGCTCCAGCCCGTCCTCGAGCGTCACCAGCCGGACGCCCGCCACCTGGGGCAGTCTCCCGACGCGGTGCAGCAGGTCGGTTTTCGTGAACGTGTCGCCGAAGAGATGCGTCATCGTGGTCCTCCGTGGTTGCGACGTGGGCTTATGGGCTTGTGGGCTTTTCGGCTTGTGGGGCGAGCGATCGTCGGCCACCTTGCAGCCCATAAGCCCATAAGCCTAATGGCCCTCGTACTCTCCAAGCAGCCGTTCCAGTTGCGCCATGCTGAAGGCATCCGGTTTCGCGGCGGGCTGGCGGACGGTGGCGTGGGCCAGCGCGCCGCGGCGGCGCAGGATCTCCTTGCGGAGCGCCACCCCCGCGCCGGGCTGGGCCTCGAAGACCATCAGCGGCAGGGCGCGCTCGAAGGCGGCGCGGGCTGCCTCGCGGTTCCCGGCGCGGTGGGCGCTGACGATGGCGACGAGCGCCTCCGGGATGGCGAACCCGGTCATCGTGCCGTCCGAGCCGGCGTCCAGTTCGGCCAGCAGCGAGACCCCGCCGAGGCCGCCGAGGATCTGGTAGGCATCCGTTGCGGCGAGCAGCTGGGCGGTCTTGGCGCCGGTCGGCGGGTCCTCCAGCTTGACCACCGAGCCGGGCGGAAGATCCGGCGCAAGCTTCGCGAGGAAGTCCACCGGCATCTTCACGCCGCTGGAGGTCGGATGATCCTGGACCACGAACACGGCGCCGAGGCCGTCGGCGACCCGGCGGAAGTGGTCGTGGAGGGCAGGGTTGGCGGATGTTCCCGGCGGCGGCGACACCATCACGGCGTCCGCGCCGAGCTCGATGGCGCGCAACGATCGCTCCCGCGTGACGACGGTCGAGCCGTGGGTGGTCCCGACGGTGATCTGCAGCCGTCCGTTGGAGGCCTCGATCACTCCGGCGATGACCCGGTCGCGTTCGAGATCGGACAACTTGTCCTGCTCCCCCAGCACGCCGAGGATGAGCATCCCGTCGCAGCCCGTGCGGACGCAGTACTCGACAAGCAGCTGGAGGCTCGCCTCGTCCAGCGACTCGTCGGGCAGGAACGGGGTCGCGGTGACGTTGTGGACCCCCTGTTTCAATGGCATGGGCAAACCTCAGGCAGTCGCGCGGCACATCGTCGTGGCGGTCATCATACGGGAGATGGCCTGTCGGTGAGGATCGAGCCGGGACGGCACGCCGTTCCCGGGAAAGGGCGAAGCCGCCGGCAAGGCGCCGGCGGCTTCGCGTTCGGTACGTAATCGGGTCGGGTCCTGCGTCAGAACGCGCAGTTCGCCACGTTGCTCCAGGCCGAACCGTCGTAGCTCGCGCACTGGTAGACGCCGGTGTTGTCGTGAACGTTCGCAGTCGATGCGCCGGTTACGGTGATGGCGCCGTTCGTGGCATAGATGCCGATGCCGCCCACGTTGGTCCCGGTGTTGCCGGTGACGCTGGTGCTTCCGGTCAATGTCACCGCCGAATCGTAGCTGTCGGTCCAGACATAGATGCCGCCGGCGTAGTCGTTGGTGGTGAAGTTGCCGCTGATCGTCGTGTCGGTGAAGGTGACGGTTCCACTGTCGAGGTAGCATCCGACGTCACCGCTGCCGGTGATCGAGCAGTTGGTGAACGTCGCCTCGCCGCCCGAGAGGTTGACGCCGGATCCCGAAACTGACGTGAAGGTGCAATTGGTCAACGTGAACGGCGTCTTGCTGCGGTCGGCCGCGGCATAGTTGCCGTCGACGTAGAACGTGTTGTCCTCGCTGATGAAGGTGCTGTTGGAGGCGGTGATGGAACCGCTGCCGGTCGACTCGAAGTCGCCGTAGAAGGCGGATGAGATCGACGCATCGGTGTCGCAGTTCTCGAGGACGTGATCGCCGCCAATTGGTGCGAGGAAATATCCCGCGTTCCGCCCCTTGACGTTGGTCAGCACGAACGAGACCGCACCGATGGTGTAATCCGCGAGCAGAATGGTGTAGCTGTCCGCGCCGGAAAGGGTCAGATTGTCGAGGGTCACCGTGTACGGGGTCGAGGAGACGCCGTCTTCCACGATGACATAGGAGTAACTGTCGAGCGCGAGCACCGCTCCGTCGGCCTGGAGGATGACCTCGCCAGAGTCATCGCAGGCGGTCAGGGTGGCGTCCTTGTCCACGATGATCCCGGTGGTCCACGTGCCGGCGGCGATGGTGATGGTGGCGCCGGGTTCGGCGGCGGCGTAGGCGTCGTTCACGCTGGTGAAGGGGCACCCGCTTTCGCAGACGGTGCAGGTCGCCTCCTGGCAGCGCCCCTTCTGGCAGGTTCCGCCGCCGCAGCAAGTCTGCCCGTTCTTGCACTTCTTGCTCGGCTTGATGCACCGGCAGCGGCCGGTCTTGGCATTGCCCTTCGGCGGTTTGCAATAGTTCGTGCAGCAGTCCTTGTCCTTGCGGCACTTGTTCTCCGCCGCGGTTGGGCCGCAGGGCCGTTGCGCCGATGGGCCGCCTTCCGTGGCGGGCTCCTCGGCAGCCACGGGTTCGGCATCGACAATCGCTGCGCCGGTGACGAACGCCAGCAACCCGGCGAGTCCCGCACGGCGGTTCATTGTCGTCCCGATCAGTTTGGTGAAGCGGTCGAATCGCAGATCGTCCATGGGTGCGTGCATTCCCTCCGAATCATCCAGCCCGTCAACCATTCGCACGGAATCATCTCGCCCGGTCCCGCCTGCGGAGCGCCGCACGCCGTCGGGCGTATGCGCAGGAAGCACGATGAGCAATTCCGTTACCAGCGGGCGAATATATCATGTTCTTCAACGTGATTCAATGAGCGTTGTTGCGCCCCGGCGCATTGCCCGGCGATGACCACGTGACGAACCGGCAAGTGGGCGATCGCAGGTTCGGGCGGTCGAGGGGAGGTCTACCTCCGCCACGCTGCCTTCATCTGGTCGAGCAGATCGGCCGCGTTGAACTGGTACCAGTTCTCCGCGATGCGGCCGCATTCCAGGCGCAGGATGGAGATCCCGGAATAGGCGACCGGCTCGCCGGACGGGGAAATCCCCTTGAACTCGCCCGTCATCGTTCCCCGGTCCACCCAGACCGCAACCACGAATTCCTCGTTCGCGAAGGCGAACTCCACGTCGGAGCGGAGGTCCGGCATGGCCGTGCGGAAGGTCGATACGCTCTCGGTCAATCCTTCGATCATCGATTCGCCGGGAGTTGTCGCGTACATGCCGGCGCCTGCCGCCCGATCGGTCAGCAACCCATCGATCAGCGCGATGTTGCCGGTGTCCCAGACTTCATCCCACACGAAGTAGGTCAGCCGCGAGTGCTCGGCGGTGCTCTCCTCGCAGATGGGGGCTGGCGGCGCGGGGGTGGCATTCGCCTGCTGCGCCGGCGTGGTGAGCCAGGTGACCACCGGGATGTCCTGCGCCGTCCCGAGCGCGAGCCCGCGGGTCATCTGATCGGACTCCATCCAGGTCTGGGCGATCCGCCCGCATTCCATCCTCATCACGCCGATGCCGGTCCAGGCGATGTGCTTCCCGGTTGGTGGAACTCCACGAAACTCGCCGGTGTTGTCGCCATCCGCGATGTACCGCACCGCCACGTAATCGCCCGCCGCCACGACCTGCTGCGGGGTGTAGGCGAGATTGGTGAAGCCGTCCAGCGCCGACTGGTAGATCTCGCGGACGGCGGCAGGCCCGGTCCCGTCAGCCGCGGACGCCGCGCCATAGATGGTTTCGGCGGTCATCAAGGTGTCGAATCTGCCGAGATCGCGGTCGTTGATGGCGGCGTACCAGTCGAGCGCGGCGCGTTCGTTGGCGTCCGGGGAGGCGACGGCGCAGGCCGCGGGGGTCGCGTCCTGCGCGCGGGCGGGCGACCCTGCCAGCGGTGCTGCGAGAACCACAGCGAGAAGCACGGGAAGGTACACGGCGCGTGCGGTCATTCGGCGCATGGCAAACTCCCTGTGGGGGTGAATCGGTGAACGACGGGAGTATGGCAGATCATGTCGCCCATTCAGGCGGCTATGCCCGCCAGTCGGCGCCCATCGCGTCCAGCATCGAGGCGGCGTCGAGTTCCGTCCACTCCTCCGCGATGCGCCCGCATTCGAGGCGCAGCATGGTGATCCCGGTGTAGGTGACCGGTTGGCCGGTGGGGGGAACGCCGAGGAAATCACCGGTCATGGTTCCCTTCGCGTTCCAGCGGGCGACGATCAGGTCTCCTTCGGCGAAGACGATCTCCGTCCGGTCCTGCAGGTTCGGCATCGCCTGCCGCCACGCCCCGACCAACGTCGAGAGATCCTCCTGCAGGGCGATCCCGTTGCCGTTTGCGTCGCTGGCCGCCGCCGGGCCGGTGAACATGCCGTCGAGCAGGTCGACATCGCCGGTGTCCCACACCTCATCCCAGAGGAAGTAGGCCTGCTCCGCCTCGCGGCTGGTCGCGGGGGCGCAGGAGGCTGCCGGGGTCGCGCCGGGAGCGGCGGCGGGATGGACGCCGGTCGTGAGGGCACGCGCGAGTGGGGTCTCCTTCGCCGTGCCGATCGCGAGCGCGCGGGCGAGCTGGTCGATCTCCATCCACGTCTCGGCGATCCTGCCGCACTCCATCCGCATGATGGCGATGCCGTCCCAGGCCGCGACGTTGCCGCTGGCGGGAGCGCCCCGGAACTCCCCGGTGTTCGTTCCTTCGGCGGTGTACCGGACCGACACGAAATCCCCGTCGGCGATCGTGTCAGCCGGGGTGTAGACGAGATCCGGGAACCCCGCGATCACGCCGTCGTAGATCGCGGCGGCCCCGTCGGGGCCAACGGTGTCGGCCACGGATGCGGCGTGGTAGATCGTGTCCGCCGTCATCAGGGTGGCGAAACGGCCGAGGTCCTTGTCCGTGATTGCCGCGAGCCAGTCCAACGCGACGGCGCGGTCTTCCTCCGGGGAGGCCGGTGCGCAGGCAGGCGTGGCTGCCGCCGCTGGCGTGGCCTGTCCGGCGAGTGCCGTCGCGGCGGGCGCGAGCGAGAGCAGCGAACCGAGCAGCATGGCGGGTGCGATCGCGGCGGGAATGAAACGGCGCATGATGGAGTCCTCTGGCGCTGGTAGCCGTGACGGGCGCGGTCCCGCCGGGTGGCGCAACCTTGAGTGTACCGCCGCTCGCACGGACGGTTCCGGCTATCCTATACGCGGATACGTGTACGAACGCTGGGTTCGCCTGATCCCGGGGAATCGCCCATGACCGACGCCGCTTCCGACGCCAGTTTCCGTGCCAGCCAACCTCCCCGCCCCCGCGCCGGTCTGCGCCCCGGCAATGTCGCCGCGATCCTGCAGGGGTTGGTGTCCCGCCGCGCCGCTGTCGCGGCCGCAAGCGCCGCTGCCGCGCAGGCCGCCGCGAACGCCGCCGCGCATTCGACGGCGCTTGCGCAGGGCGACACCATCGAGGTCGCGCAGGATCGCCGCCGCCGCGGCCCGGCCGGTCCCGAGGGCCCGACCGGACCGACCGGGCGCCCGGGACCGCGGGGCGTGCGCGGCCCGTGGGGGCCGACCGGCCCGACCGGATACTCCCTGACCGGCCCGACCGGGCCGGTGGGCATGATCGGACTGCCGCTGTTCCGCGAGTCGCGGGTCGCGTTGCTCGCTGGGGCAGGCAACGCCGCGACCATCGCCTGCCTGCCGACCGAGCACCTGACGGGTGGCGGCTTCTCGGTCGGCGCGAGCGGCATCGCCATCCGCGCCAGCCTGCCGCAGTTGCTCACCACCGGGCAGGCCCGCTGGATGGTGGTGTATGACAACTACGATGGCATCGTCGGCGAGATTTCCGTCTATGCCGTCTGCTACCCGGACAGTTCCACGCTTGCGCCGGCCCTCCAGCCGACGGTGGCGCCCGCGCCGGTCGTGCCCACGCCCACCAGTTGACCCGCTGCCCGGCAGAAGCGCTCGGCCAGATTCGCGATCCCCGCTCCCCGCTCCTGCCCGGGGCTGCGGCGGGCAACTCCGGCAGGGTGACGGGTCCCTCGCGTCCCCGGACCGGGAGGGGATCTCACTCCTGCCCGGCGTTGACCTGCGGCCGGATGATCGTCCACGCCAAAATGCGTACAGCGCTGCCAGCGACGCATCGCTGGTGACCACGGCATCCCCGACGCATGGGTGACGACACAGACCGGTATCGTGTGTGTGACAAAATGAAGAAATCGTCGTCCCCGCAGCGATCACGCGGCATGGGGGCAGACATCGAGATGTTTCGCGAGTGGGCGGGATGCCGGTGGACGTTGGGACGGCGCACCGTCAGGGAGAAGCGGCACGATGAACGACACGACCCGGAATGAGGCGCGGGTAACGCGTCGGGCTGGCATTGGCGCCGCGGTCGCAACGCTGGCGGCTGGACTGGGAGCGGCGACGGCGGGCGTGATGGGTGACGCCGCCGCCAGTGGGCGCGGCAGGGCCCGGGGCCGGGACAAGACCCGGGACACAGGTAGCGGCAATGGCAAGCCCCCCGGCGATGGCGGGGATGAAGCGGCCGCTGGCGGGACCGGCGAATCGGCGGGTCCCGCGGGGGCCGAGCGGCCGTCGAGCAGCGGGATTCCCGAGAAGAGCGCGTCCAAGGCGGGCCCGACTGGTCCGACCGGCAAGACCGGCCCGACCGGCAAGACCGGAGCCTCGGGAACGCCCGGCGCGGCTGGCGCGGCTGGTGCGACTGGCGCGGCTGGCCCTACCGGACCACAGGGCAATCCCGGCGGGCCGACCGGGCCTCAGGGCGCGCAGGGTATTCAGGGCGCGCAGGGTGGTCAGGGTGCGCAGGGTGCGCAGGGCGCGCAGGGCGCGCAGGGTGCGCAGGGTGTGCAGGGCGCGCAAGGGTCGCAAGGCTCGCAGGGGTCGCAGGGCTTCACCGGGCCGCGAGGATCGCAGGGGTTGCAGGGGTCGGAGGGCTTCACCGGGCCGCAGGGCGTTCAGGGGTCGCAAGGGTTCACCGGGCCGCAAGGGTCGCAAGGGTCGCAGGGGTCGCAGGGCTTCACCGGGCCGCAGG
>CAIPGK010000613.1 GCA_903864575.1 uncultured Chloroflexota bacterium | reverse complement strand
TAGCCGTCAGCCGTCAGCCGATAGCCGTCAGCCGTCAGCCGATAGCCGTCAGCCGTCAGCCGATAGCCGTCAGCCGATAGCCGTCAGCCGATAGCCGTCAGCCGATAGCCGTCAGCCGTCAGCCGTCAGCCGCTACTCCCAGAACGCCGTGATCTTCGCCACGTCCTCGCCGGCCCGCTGCTTCCCGTAGGCCATCGCCGGGTTGATGTACTGCGGGTCCATGTTGCTGGTCATGGTGGTCATCCCGGGCAGCAGCCCGGCCACCACCAGCATCGTCTTCGTCCCGTTCGCCTCCAGGTACTCGATCTCCTGCTGCAGCGTGTCCGGGATGCCGATATTCGTCAGGTGCGACGTCACCGCGTCCCGCCCGCCGTCCGACAGCGAGAAGATCAGCGCCCGCTTCACCCCGCCCACCACGTCGGCATGGGTGTTGCTGCAGCTCATCGCGCCGTCCATGCACAGCCGGTTCTTCAGGAAGGTCGGCCCCATCTGACCCGGCAGCGACGCGCTCGCCGCGCAGGCCACGTCGATCGGGATTCCGTCCTCCGACGACACCACCAGCCGCTCGCCCGTGTAGCAGTCGTTCGCCGAGGTGTGCAGTTTCGGCGACGGCCAGTCGGTGACGTTGATGAACTCCCCGACCGCCTTGTAGAACTCGTCCGGTCCCGCGCCGTTGTTCGCCGCCAGCGCCGCCCGCCCGATGGACTGCACCGCCTCCGGCGTGTAGGCGTCGGCCTTGACCGCGGCCTCCCGGCCCCGATCCTGGCTCGGGTTCGGATGGCTGTTGGGGATCAGCTTGGCGAACAGCCACGGGAAATCCCCGAGGGCGTCGAGTTCCTGCGTCATCGCCGCCAGCTGGTTGGAAAAGAGAATCGCCCCCATGAGCGACCCCGCCGACGTGCCGACCGCGATGTCCGCCTTGGTCAGGTCGATCCCCGCCTGCTGCAGCACCCCCAGGTACCCGGCGTAGAAGCTCAGCATGTAGGCCCCGCCGCCGCTCAGCACCAGGCCGCGGTCCAGCCCCTTGCCCGGCATCGGCGTGTACGGAATCGGATGCGCCAGCCCATCGTCCCATCCGGCCGCCGCCGCTGCCCACGCCTTCGGGTCCCCACCAAAGGGAAGCTCACTCGCGGCCGGCGTTCCAGCCGCCGGAAGCGACCCCGCGAACGCCCGCTCGGGTCCGCCGGCAAGCCCGGTCCCCGCCGCGATGGCGCCAGTCGACAGCGCTGAGAGAAACGTTCGTCGTCGCATATCGGCCCGTGTCCTTTCGATTTCGCTTGCATCATCGCGCGGGCCCCCGTCAGGTCGTCCCGACGCCGACTCCGCGATGAACACCCGGTTTCGGGAGAGAACAATAGCAAGAAAGCGGTGCGCTCCTCCCGGCATGTGGCCATCTCCCCGGGCCGTCGGCGTGCTGCCACCCCCTCGCCCCGTCTTCCATTACAACGGGCGGTGAGTCGAGGCGCGCACGCCGTGTGGCCCGGCGCGCGGCCATCGGCAGATCGGCGCGACACCCCCATCCATGCCAACGCGAACCAGCGTGGCACACGGATGCATCGCTCGCCCAGCGCGATCGCGTTGCCTCGAAATGTGCCCCCATGCAAAACTCCCCGCGGGAGGGCGTCTTCCCGGATGCAGCGGCTCGAGGGCAGGCGGCTCGGATGCGGGACCACAACGACCACAACTTCGGGAGCCGCCTGCGGCTGTTGCGGACGCGGGACATCCTGACCCAGGGTGAACTGGCCGCGCGGTCCGGTCTCGGCGTGCGCACCATCGCCCGCCTCGAGACGGGCGGCGCGGGCGCTCCGCAAGTGGCCACCCGGAGGATGCTGGCGGACGCCCTCGGGCTCGATCCCGCCGCCGCCCACTGGCTCCACACCGGCGAAGGCTCTCCCGGCCGCGCTCCCGACCCCGCGCTCCCCCCGATCCTCCTTCTTGGCCGCGAGGAGATGCTCGGCCGCATTGCCAACGTGCTCGACGACCCTGCCACACGCGTGCTCACCCTCACCGGACCCGGCGGCGTCGGCAAGACCAGCCTCGCCTTCGAAACGGCCCGCCTCCGGCAGGCCAGCACGGGGCGCCCCGCTCGCATCGTCCGCCTCGCCGAACTCTCCGACCCCACCGACGTCCTCCCCGCCATCGCCCGCGCCCTCGGCCTCGGGGCCAGCAGCGACATCCGCGCCCTCCTCACCCGCGCCCTCGCCAACGACGCCAGCCTCCTCGTCATCGACAACGCCGAGCATCTCCTGACCGCCGCCGCCGACCTCGCCTGGCTCATTCGCTCCGCGCCCGGCGTCACCCTGCTCGTCACCAGCCGCGAGGCCCTTCGCCTCAAGGACGAGCGGGTGCTGGTCATCGAACCGCTCCCCACCCAGCCCGTCGAGGCCCCAGCCGTCGAACTCTTCATCCAGCGCGCCCGCCTCGTCCGCTTCGGCTTCGATCCCTCTTCGGACGAACGCCGCGCCATCCGCGAACTCTGCGCCCGCCTCGGCGGTCTCCCGCTCGCCATCGAACTGGCCGCCTCCCAGATGGATACCCTCCAACCGAACGCCCTGCTCGCCCTGCTCGATCAGGCAGGCCTCCGGTCGCTCGCCCCCAACGCCCCCGGCGCCCCTCCCCACCAGGCGACCATGACCGACGCCATCGCCTGGTCCTGGCGGCTCCTCTCCCCCGAGCAGCAACAGTTGATGCGGGCAGCCGCCGTCTTCGCCGGAGGGTTCACGCCCGCCGCCGCGGGCGAACTCCTCGCCACCGCCCACGGGCTCGGCTTCGCGGAAACCGGAGCCGCCACGGCGGCCCTGCTGCCCACGCTGCTCCGCGCCCACCTGCTTCGCCAGCAACCGCCCGCCCCCGGCGACGACGGCCCCCGCTTCACCATGCTCGAGCCGATCCGCGACTTCGCGCTCGACCGCCTCCGCGAGGCTGGCGAGGGCGAACCGGTCCGCCGCGCCCATGCCGCATGGGCCGTTCGCCACTTCGAGGACCTCGACACCCTGCTGATGGACCCGACGCAACGCCTGCTGGCCATCGCCCGCATCGACCGCGACTATCCCAACGGCGCGACAGCCCTCAACTGGGCCCGCACGGCTGGCGACGCCTCCCTCGCGGGCAGCCTCATCCACGCCCTCCGCGGCGCATGGATCTTTGTCCACGAGGAGACGGATGCCCGCTTCAGCGGCCTCCGGGACCTGCTCGCCGATGCCGCCGACCTCTCCCCGGATTCGCGGCAATGGGGCCTGGCCGCCCGCCTCGACGCCATCACCCGCGCCGGCGATCTCGATCGGGAGCGCGCGGCGCTCGGGGAAGCGCTCGCCCGCCTCAGCGACCTCGACGACCCGGTGAGCGAGGCAATGACCCTGCTGGTCTGGAGCAAGGATCTCGACGAGGATCCCAACGACGCCCTCGCCACCATCGACCGGGCGCGCGCCCTGCTCGGAGATCACCGGGACACCGTGAACCCGCCCTTTCTCCACGGGTGGTCGCACATCCGCCGGGGGGTGGAGCTTCACCGGCTCGGCCGCCTCGCGGAGGCGCGCGCCGCCATCGAGACCGGGCTCGAACACACCTTCGGCCCCGGCAAAGGCTTCAATGCCGCCGCCCAGATGGCCCACCTCGCCCGCGTCATCCAGGATCAGGGCTTCCCCCGCCACGCCGCCGAAACGATGATCCGCGCTCTCGGCCATGCCGCCCAGAGCAGCGACGCCTGGGC
>CAIPGK010000612.1 GCA_903864575.1 uncultured Chloroflexota bacterium | reverse complement strand
GTCCTGGGCTTCGAGTATGGCTACACCGTGCACGCCCCGGATGCGCTCGTCCTCTGGGAGGGGCAGTTCGGAGACTTTGCCAACGGCGCTCAGGTGCTGATCGACCAGTTCATCGTGGCCGCCCACACGAAGTGGCAACAGGAGCCTGCGCTAGTCCTGCTGCTGCCGCACGGCTACGAGGGCCAGGGGCCGGAGCATTCCTCCGCGCGCCTCGAGCGCTTCCTCCAGCTTTCGGCCGAGGACAACCTGCGCGTCTGCAATGTGACAACGTCCGCGCAGTATTTCCACCTGCTGCGCAGGCAGGCGGCGCTGCTCGGAGATGACCGGCATCCGCTGGTGCTCATGACCCCCAAGAGCCTGCTGCGTCACCCGATGGCGGCATCACCAATCGCGGACCTCGCGACCGGCACCTTCCAGCCGGTGCTGGACGATGGCCTTCGCGCCGAAGGGCGCGACGAGGTGACCCGGCTGGTGCTGTGCTCCGGGAAGGTCATCGTGGAACTGGAAGCCTCAGATCTGCGGGCCGACTCGCGAAACGTCGCGATCGCCCGGGTGGAGCAACTCGCGCCATTCCAGACGACCGCGCTGCGAACGCTGATCGAGCGCTACCCGAACCTGACCGAGGTGGTCTGGGTGCAGGAAGAACCGCGGAACATGGGCTCCTGGAGCTTCATGGAGCCGCGCCTGCGCGACCTCGTGGCCGAGATCGAGCGTCACCTGCCCGTGCGCTATGTCGGCCGGCCGGAGCGGGCATCTCCCGCCGAGGGATTCGCCGACTGGCACGCCGCCGAGCAGGCGCGCATCGTCACCGAGGCGCTCTCCGGCGCCGCCGCGCCCGAAGCGGGCAACGGACATCGCAAGCCGCGAGCTGCTTCGCGCGCCAAGGAGTCCGCGCGTTCGGCGGACTGACCGGCTGAACCTGCAGGATACGCACGCTGGCAGGCCCGAGGGGGCCGCCGGGTAGAGACGCGGGAATGACCCGCCGGGAGCATCGGATGTCGGTCGAAATTCGTGTGCCGCCGCTTGGCGAATCGCTGGTGGATGCTGTCGTCGGCGAGTGGCTCAAGCAACCGGGTGACGCAGTGTCGCGCGGCGAAACCGTCGTGCTGCTGGAAACGGACAAAGTCAACCTCGACGTGACCGCCGAAGAAGACGGCGTTCTTTCCCGAATCGACAAGCAAGCCGGGGAGGTGGTCACGGTCGGCGAGGTTCTCGGGGTGGTCGGCGGAGGAGATGGCGCGGTCGCCGCCGCGCCGGAGCCTGCCGTCAAGACCGAGCCTGCCGCGCCGTCCGTTGCTGCCGCGGCGTCTGCTCCGGCGCCGGCGCCCGTCCCGGCCGCGCCCGCTGCGCCCGCTGCCGCGCCGGTTCCCGCCGCCGCGGATGATGGCAGCCGCGCCGCGCCAGCAGTGCGCCGCCTTGCCGAAGAGCATCACATCGATCTTGCCACCGTCGCCGGCACCGGCGCGGGGGGCCGGGTGACCCGCGAGGACGTCCTGCTCGCCGCTGCCCGCGCCGGGCAGTTGGGAGCCGTCGCCGTGGCAGTTCCCGCGCCGGTTGCGGCTCAGGCGGCTGTGCCTGCTGGCGCGTCGATTCCTCCTCCGACGGAGCACCCGCTCGAAGAGAGGATCAAGCTCTCCCGCCGCCAGCAGACCATCGCGGCCCGCCTTGTGGAAGCGCAGCAGACGGCGGCCATGCTGACGACCTTCAATGAGGTCGACATGTCGGCGGTCATGGAGATTCGATCCCGTCGCAAGGATTCCTTCAAGGAGACCTACGGGGTCGGGCTCGGGTTCATGTCCTTCTTCACCAAGGCCGTGGTTGGCGCACTCAAGGCACACCCGCGGGTGAACGCCGAACTGCAGGGCGACATGCTGGTGCTGAAGCGGCACTACGACATCGGCATCGCCGTCGGTCTCGACGAGGGCGTGGTCGTGCCGGTGGTGCGTGACGCGGATCGAAAGAGCTTTGCCGAGATCGAGCGCGAGATCGCCGATCTGGCCACCCGCGCCCGCGAGAACAAGCTGACCCTCGCGGAACTGCAGGGAGGAACCTTCTCCATCACGAACGGCGGCATCTATGGTTCACTGATGTCCACGCCGATCCT
>CAIPGK010000611.1 GCA_903864575.1 uncultured Chloroflexota bacterium | reverse complement strand
CCAGCGACGCGTTGCCGGGCTTCCCGCCAAGGTCGATATCGATGAGGTCGAACCACGCATCGAGCCGGGTCCGGTCAATGGCAAGCGGCAGCGGCACCTGTCGATCCTGCTGCAGCAGCCCGGTCGCGGTGGCAAGGCGATCGAGCGCGGCATCTTCCCGACCGACCTGCCACGCCTCCTGAAGCGCCGCATCGACGTCGGCCGACACACCGATGTCAGCAAGCGAGGCAGACCACGCCCGCCCCTCGTGGGTATAGGTCGCGACGCTGCCGTTGAAGGCGTCGGCGCGGCTCGCGAGCGCTGCCCGCGCCTGATCCCGCGTCATTCCTCCGACCGGCACGTCGGCAATTTCGACCGCCGGATAGAACGTGTCCGCATGGGTTGCGCGGATGACCACCAACGCGGCAAGCGCCCCCAGCAACGATGCCGCCAGCGCAAACACGAGTCGGCCGGCAAGCACCCGCAGTCGCGAACGCATCCCGGCGTCCGCTGAATGCGCGGCACCACGAGTTCGGGGTTCGGTTACGGTTCGCCGGCGAGCCTGTGGGAGGCTGCTGACCGGCATGTCCATCGATGGGGCCTGGCGACGCAAATGGTCACCCTCCGGGTAGCGGGGATTCCGGTTTCCCTGTCAGGTCCCGGTCAGGACCTGCAGGCGCACATGACCGAATTGTACGATGTCGCCCGGACGCAGGGCTGTCAGGGCCGACACCGGCGCGCCGTTGAGGGACGTGCCATTGGTGCTTCCAAGATCACGCAGCCACCATTCTCCGGCCTCGCGCACGATTTCGGCATGGGTTCCGGAGAGAAACGGGTCATCCATTTCGATCCCGTTCCCCGGACGGCGCCCGATGGTCAATCCGGAATAGAGGTCCCAGGTTGCCCCGGCCGGAATGCCCGACGCCCCGCCATCCAGCAGCACCACCATGTCAGGGCCGGACGGTGTTCCCGATACGACCGATTCCGGTCCGGCTGTCGCGAGTGCGCTGAGCTCCCGCATCGCCGCCCGGACCACCATCGCGATGAACCAGAAGATCGCTCCGGTGAAGAGCACCCGCAGCGCCAGGTAAACCCAGTCCGCGCCCACCTCCGTCACGGCGACACCCGCACGAGCACCGAGCCAAACTCGATCTCGTCACCCACCGCGATCTCCGCCGAGACGACGGCACGTCCATTCAGCCGCGTCCCGTTCGTGCTCAAAAGGTCGATCACCTTTGCGGAAAACGCGTCCAGTTCGATCCGGGCGTGATGGCGTGACACGCCGTCCGCCAGCAGCACGACATCGTTCTCAGGTGACCGGCCAATGGTGATCCGCTCCCCGCGCAACAGCAATTCCTGCCCGCGCTGCGTTCCGTTCAGCACCCGGAGTTTGCGAGGAATCACCGGGACATCACGGTCCTCGAACGGTCCTGACCGGTCGGGCCACTCGGCATACCCTGCCCGAACCCGGATTTCCCGGCGTGGCACGGCGTTCTCCGCCACGATGCCGACCCGAATGCGGTCGATCGTCTGGCGCCCCCGCTCCTTCCCGACGCCCTCCAGCCAGTCGGCCATCTGCCGCTCAAGCGCGGGCAGGAAGGCTGCGAACTGATCGAGGTCCTCCGGATGCATCGCCACAACGAAATCATTCGGCGCAAGGCGTCGGCCGACCGACACCATTTCCGCCGAGGACATCGCCCGTTCCAGCCGACGTCCGATTTCGGCAGGCTGCACCGGCGCACGGAACACCCGTCCAACGCTTCCCTCCACCAATCGCTCGAAGGCAGCCTCGAACCGGTCCAGCACGCTCATGACGGCGCCTCATCGATCCCGAGCCAGCCGTCATCCGGTCGCCGGAAAACGAGGCCATGCAGCAGGTTGTACGCTGCATACACTTCCAGCGCGAACGGCAGATATCCTCCGTAGCCAAGCAGCGGCATCTCGAAGATGGTGGGACGGCCCACGAACGGCACCTCGTACACCCACTTCGGCGCAGCGCGCCAGTTCCACAGTTCCCACAGGATTCCGCAACACAATCCCGCTGCCCAGAGCGTCAGCACCGTGTCCCATCGCCCATTGCGAACCTGGGCCGAGATGCTGTTCCATCCGAACAGTTCGTTGATCGGGTCGAGAACGAGGAAAACCCCGATCCAGACCAGCGGAAACGCATGGTGCGGCAGCAGAAGCGCCAGCGCGACCATCACCGCCCCAAGCGCACTCACCGCAAGCAACCCGGCCCGCCGAGGCGCAAGGACCGGCCCGCCAATCCTCCTGCCCAGCTGCGGAGTCGTCCGCAGCAGGCTCGCCATTTCAAGGATCGCAGGCATGACGGTCGAGAACGCCAGCGACGCCAGCAGCGCGTACGTAATCGGTCCATACGGAGTTGGCATCACGTATCGCCAGTTGCCGAGAAAACGGTTCGCGCCCTCGAAGACCCACCACAACGGCACACTGAACAGGAACAGCACCCCGAACCGCCGCGGCGACCGGCTCAGGAGGCTCGAACCCGCGCGGCGAAAGACCAGCCCATCGAGCGTCAGCACGCAGCCAAGCCAGAGCGGAAAGAACATGTGCCAGCGCGCGGGAGGCGACCCGAACCAGGACCACATCCACGCGATTACTGCGAGCGCCGCTCCTGCGGGCAGCCACCATGGCAGAATCCGCAAGGAGGCGCCCGCTCCGCCCTCATGCCCTGTTGTTCCAGCGAGATGAATGGCGTTTCTCCCGAACGTCGCCGCAACAGACAGTCCGAGTATAGCGGCCAAACCCTGCCCCTCGGGTATCATCGCGGGAGACACGACACCCGCCGCGCGGGCGGAGGAGCCACGACGTGACGCGACACATTCACCTCGGACCTTCGATCCTCGCAGCCGATTTTCTGCACCTCGGCGACCAGATCGAGGCGGCGCAGGCCGCCGGCGCGGATTTCATCCATGTCGACGTGATGGACGGTCGCTTCGTTCCCAACATTTCCTTCGGTCTGCCGCTGCTCGAAGCGACCCGCCGGGCGACGACCCTGCCAATCGACGTCCACCTGATGATGGTCGAACCGGGGCTGTGGGTGCAGCGGTTCGCCGAGGCCGGAGCGGACATCATCACCATCCACGTCGAGGCCGACCCGCACCTGCACGGGACCCTCCGGCTGATCGAGGAATCCGGCGCGGCTCCAGGCATTACGCTGAATCCAGCCACGCCGATCGTCATGCTGGAGGAGGTACTGCCAATGGTTCGGCAGGTTCTCGTCATGTGCGTCAACCCCGGCTTTGGGGGCCAGACCTTCATTCCAGCCGCGCTCGACCGCATTGCCCGTGTCCGCGACATGATCGAACGGCGCAACCCTTCATGCCGGCTCGAGGTGGACGGCGGCATCAAGGCAAGCAATGTCGGGCGCGCGGTCTCCGCAGGAGCCGACACCATCGTCGCCGGGTCCGCGATCTTCAGCCCTGACCGCCCCATCCCCGAGGCAATGGCCGACATGCGCGCCGCCATCCGCGCTGCCCTCGCTCCGGCAGGCCGCTGACCATGGCCACCCTCGCGACTGATCAGCCCACCCCGGTTGCGGTTCCCGGCCAGCAGGCGCCCGCGACGATCACCACTATCTGGATCACGCCGCGCGTGCAGTCGCTGATCGTGATCGGGCTCATCGTCCTGCTG
>CAIPGK010000610.1 GCA_903864575.1 uncultured Chloroflexota bacterium | reverse complement strand
TGCTCGCGCTCGGGCTCGCGTTGCTGCTCAACCAACCGCTTCATGGGCGCGACGGCGCGAAGGCCGTGCTCTTCGCTCCGTCGCTGGTGAGCGGTGCGGCCATCGGGGTCGTCTGGATTTACCTCTTCGACCCTCGCTTCGGCGTCATCGCCCGGCTGCTCGGGATCGTTGGGCTGCCGTCGCCGGCCTGGCTTTCCGATCCGCCGTGGGCGATGACCGCCATCGTGATCGTCTCGATCTGGCGCGATCTCGGGTTCGCCACGGTGATCTTTCTCGCCGGGCTGCAGGCGATTCCACGCGATCTCTACGAGGCGGCCAAGGTCGACGGCTCCGGCCCGCTGTGGAGGTTCCGCGCGGTGACGCTGCCGATGCTCTCGCCGATTCTCTTCTTCCTCGGCATCACTACCCTGCTCTCGGCAATCCAGTCCTTCGACATCATCCAGGTGATGACCAAGGGTGGCCCGGTCGACGCCACCAACACGCTGATCTACTACGTCTACCAGCAGGGCTTCGTGAACTTCAACGCGGGCCGCTCGTCGGCGGCCTCGCTGGTGCTGTTCCTCATCATGCTGGCGGTCACGCTGCTGCAAGTCCGCTATGCGGAACGGAGGGTGCACTATGCGTGAGCCCGTGTTCGGCCGCGCTCCCGGACCCTCCGCTCTCCAGTCGGCCGCCGGGTACGCGGCAATGGCGCTGGCGGTCGCCGCCATCGGGCTGCCGCTCTTCTGGATGCTGTCCGGATCGCTGAAAACCAGCGACGAGGTCTTCTCCTACCCGCCGACGTGGCTGCCGGCGCATCCGCAGTGGCGCAACTATCTCGACGCCTGGCATTCCGCGCCGTTTGGCCGTTTTTACCTCAACACCCTCATCATCACCATCGCAGGCACGGCGATCAAGATGGCGAACGCGGTCCTCACCGCCTACGCGCTCGTCTTCCTGCGCTTCCCAGCCAAGCGCCTCATCTTCATCGTGATCCTCGCCGGGCTGATGATCCCGGAGCAGATCGCCATCCTGCCAAACTACCTCACGCTTTCCAATGTCTTCGGCCAGAGCTGGATCAACACCTACCAGGGCATCGTGCTTCCGGGCGCGGCCATCGCCTTCGGCACCTTCCTGCTCCGCCAGGCCTTCCTCGGGCTGCCTCGGGAGGTGATCGAGGCGGCGAAACTCGACGGGTGCGGTCATCTCCGCCTGTTGAAGGACATGGTGATCCCGATGGCCCGGGCGCCGCTGGCGACCGTGATGCTGCTGGTCGCGGTCAACAAGTGGAACGAGTATCTCTGGCCGTTGGTGATCACCACGACCGAGAACATGCGGCCGCTGACGGTCGGTCTGACCTATCTCGTCAACCGGGAAAGCACCACCCAATGGGGGCAGGTGATGGCCTCGACGGTCTTCGTCATTGCCCCGCTGTTGATCGTCTTCGCGCTCACCCAGAAGTCGGTGATCGAGGGCGTAACCGCCGGCGCCACGAAGGGGTAGCCGGTCCCACCCATCGCGAGTCCATCGTCATCTGGCCGAATCGGGGGCTACCGGAGCGCCCGGGCGGATGGCGGGACGAAGGAGCAAACGGCATGGAACGGCAGACGAATCGTCGAACGCTGCTCACCGGAGCGGCCGCGGGCGCGGCAGCCGTTGCGCTGGGCAAGCGGAGCGACGTCTTCGCGGCCCCGGCAATCCTCCGCCAGAGCGGGCCGGTCGAGATCACCTACTGGGGTTCCTGGTCCGGGGACCTTGGCAAGGCGGAAGCCGAGGTGGTCAAGCAGTTCAACGAGTCGCAGCAGGACGTGAAGGTCAACTACCAGTTCCAGGGCAACTACGAGGAGACCGCGCAGAAGCTGACCGCGGCCCTTGCCGCGAAGCAGGCGCCGGACGTCTCCGCCCTCTCCGACGTCTGGTGGTTCAAGTTCTACCTGAACAACGTGCTCGCGCCGCTGAACGACTTCATCGCGGCGGAAAAGGTGGACACCACCGACTACGTCGACTCCCTCTTCAACGAGGGTGTTCGCGACGGCGTCTCCTACTGGATGCCCTTCGCCCGTTCCACGCCGCTCTTCTACTACAACCGCGACGCGTTTCGGGAGATCGGCCTCGAGGCTCCACCGAAGACCTGGAGCGAATTCGCCGAGATCGCGCCGCAACTGGTGACGAAGGAGGGCGACACCATCACCCGCTCCGCCTTCGCGCACGCCAACGGCGGCTCCTACATCGCGTGGCTCTTCCAGGGTATCGACTGGGCCTTCGGCGGCGCCTACTCGGATCCCGATTTCAACATCCTGATCAACCAGCCGAAGTCGGTCGCGGCCGGCGAGTTCGTCCGCAAGGGCGTGCAGGACGGCTGGGCGACGATCACCTCCGACAGCGAGAACGGCCCGGACAGCGACTTCTACAACGGTCTGGCCGCGGCGACCATGGGCTCCACGGGTGGTCTGGTCACCATCGAGAACAGCGCGAAGTTCGAGGTCGGGGCGTCCTTCCTGCCCGAGGAAGAGACCTTCGGCTGCTGCACCGGCGGCGCGGGTCTCGCCGTGATGGCCGGCAGCGCGCCCGAGAAGCAGGAGGCGGCGTTCCGGTACATCGCCTTCGCGACCTCGCCGGAGATCACGACCTACTGGTCGCAGAACACCGGCTACATGCCGGTGCGCAAGTCGGCCATCGAAAGCCAGGCCATGCAGGACTTCTTTGCCGCCCGTCCGAACTACAAGGTGGCGGTGGAACAGCTGGCCAGGACTCGTCCGCAGGATTCGGCGCGCGTCTGGATTCCCGGCGGCGACCAGATCATCGGCAAGGGTCTGGAGCAGATCATCATCAACAACCAGCCCGCCCAGGAGTCCTTCGACGCCGTGGCTGCGACGCTCGCCGAGGAGGCGAAGCCGGTCATCGAGGCAATGCAGGCGCTCGCCTAGCGCGTGGCCGGCGGCCATGCTGGTCGGATTCCCCCGGCGGCGCCGGGGGAATCCGTCGCCTCTCTCGGTGCGGCGGCTGGCACGAATCCCGGATCGCAGACGATCCAGAGGAGCTTGCGACTTGAATCCTCCCGTGCTCGTGCCGCTCGACGGCACGCGAGAGTCCGAGGCGGCGCTCGACGCGCTCGGCCGGTTCTCGATCGACGCCTCCCCGGTGATCCTGCTGCATGTCGTCCAACCCGGCATCGGCGCCACGGCATCCGCGGAATCGCCCGGGATCGATGACGAGCGCAGCCAGCGCAGGGCGGCGAGCGACTACCTCGACGCGGTGCGTCACCGCATGCGCGACCTCCTGCCGGACTGCACGACCGAGGTCGCCGAGGGGGATCCCAGAGTGCAGATCCTCGTCGCGGCCAAGCGGCATGGCTGCTCCATGATCGCGATGACCTTTCCCGAGGACGGGATCGTCGGAAAGGTGCTCTTCGGGAGCATGGCGGGCCGCGTCGCCGGGGCGACCGCGGCGACGATGCTGCTTGTGCCGCGACAGACGGCCGAAACGGATCCGGGCGCAATCACCCGGGTGCTGGCGCCGCTGGATGGTTCGGCTGCGTCCGAGCAGGCGATTCCGGTCGCGGTCCAGCTTGCCGACCGGCTCGGCGCGGAACTGGCCTTGCTGGAGGCGGTCGACATCGAGGGCCGCTTTCCGCCATCGACCGGGCAGCTGCTGCCGGATGTCTCCGAGCGATTCCGGCAAGGTCTTCGCGATCAGGCGGACCACTACCTGCGGCAGGTCGCCGAGCCGTGGCTGCGTCCCGGCCGGGTCGTCACCTGGTCCATCGTGGAAGGGCCGCGGCCTTCAGCCATCGTGCGGGCCTGCCGGCCGGGCGACCTGGTCGTCACCGTGGCGCCCCCTCGGCTGGGCATCACGCGATGGCTCGAAGGCAGCCTGGTCGACATTCTGTCGCGGGAATCGCCGGCGTTGGTGTTGCTGACACCCCACGATGCACCCGGACCCGTGGCGGCCTTCGGCTGATCCGCCGTCAGCGCAACAGGGTTTCGGCGCTCATGCCCTGATGATTGGCGAATGCCGGAAGACTGCTCGACAGCCGTCGCGCCAGTTGGCGTTTTGCGCGCGTCACCGGCGGCGCAAGCATGATCCGGTCCCGCCAGCGGTAGCGGCTCGACCGGCGCAACGCGAACCGGAACAACAGCGACGCGAACGGCATCGCGCGAGGTTCCTCACCTCCCAGCGCAAACCGGTATCCATCCGGGTATCGCTCGCGGTATGCGGGCAGCAGGCGGTCGATCGCGCGCCGGGAATCGGCGGTTGCGGCCCCGAGCAACGATTCGCGCGCCAGCGCCAGCAGCCGGAAGGTGTCCAGCTGGAATTCGAGGTCTTCGAGCGGCAAGCCCAGCGACGGCGCCATCGCGCACATGGCCTCCACCTCGGCGACTGCCGCGCGGCCCTCCGCGATGGCGGCGTCGCGGTCTCGAACCACGAAGCGATGGAGCAGCGCGACGACGCCGGTGGCGGTCACATCCCGCCAGAAGACCCAGAGCAACGGTGGAATCCTGACGCGCCGGAAGTAGAACGGCCGCTCCGCAAAGGCGCGGATGTAGAGCCCTTGCTCGATGGCTCGATCGGCGTGCCGGAGAAACGCGAGCAGCGCGGCGGGATCGCCGCCGGCGGGCAGATTGGCATTCGCCCAGGCCCTCACGGCCTCCTCGCACCCACTTCCCTGCCAGAGCCGGGCGATGACCGCCATGTTGATCTCGATCCAGACGGAGCGGCGTCCGGCAAAGCCCGTCCGCGACCACGGCGCCCATCCACCTGCCTGAACGACGAAGCACCCTGCCAGATTGGCGTTTCCGACGCGGAGTTCCCGGATATGGCGCTCGTGCATCCAGCCGGCAAAGGCCGGAAACTCGCCCATTCCTTCGTACTCGCGGCGCGCCTGGAACTCGGCGAGCTTGCGCTGCGGTCCGTGAAAAAAGAGCGGATTGACTGGAAGAAACCGAAAGAAATCGGCCTCGCCATGTTTCAGCGAGACGATCAGGGCGTCGCTGTCGATGCCGCCGAACACCGCGTCCCAGGTGCGAGGATTCCAGATGAGATCGCCGACCGGATACGCCCCGAGCGTCCAGGTCCGGACGATCAGGGTCGCGCCTGCATCCTCGAAGACCGGCAGCAGGCCATCGATCACCGCCCGCGCCTCGGATGGCCGGCGGACGCTCAGCCTGCTGGTGAAACGGTCGCGGACATCGACGCCGTCGCTCTCGCCAAGCCGCAGCACCAGACCACCCAGGTCGGGGTAGGCGCGCAGGGCGGCTGCGGCGGTATCCCGGAAGAACCCGAGCGCCGTCTCGCCCAAATCAGTCAGGCGTTGCTCGATGGCCTCGTTGAAGTAGCAGTAATCGGAGACGGCGAACACTGCCATTCCGCGATCGGCGGCCACGGCGAAGAGACGACGATACAGGGACCGGTAGTCGGCCAGCAGTCGACGCAGATCGGCCGGATACCAGGCATGGCTGACAAGGTGGGCCAGATCGTCCACGGCGACGGCGGTGAACCCGAGGTGGGCCATCGCGTCGAGGTAGCGCGTCCACTCGCCGGCGATCCGGTCAGCCAGCGCATTGGGCAGACGCCCGTCGCGTTCGAGCCGGGCGAACGGAACCTTGGACCAATTCGAGTCCTCCTGCGGGAGAACGGCAAAGAAGGGAGCGATTCCGTCGCAGAGACGGATGTCACTGGCAGAGTGGCGCGGCGTGACTGAAATCATCGACGCTTCCCGGATTCATGCGGATCGTCCGCTCGCGGCGGGGCGCGAGTGTACGGCAAGATCCGGAACCGGGTGTTAACGTCGGCGCATGATGCGTGGCGGGCGCGGCTCGGAGCGAGCCGCGCCCGCGGGCCCGATTACCGCCGCCATCCCATGAATGGCACGATCAGCGAGGGAAGCGCGAGCGGGCCCTGTCGCCCCGAGCCAGATTCCGCCATCCTCCGGTAGAGCCGGTCCAGATGGGCGCGGACGGTCGACCAGTCCATCGACTGCGCCCACTCGCGGGCCGCCAGCGACATCCGCTGCCGCCGATCAGGGTCATCGATGAGCGCCTCCGACCGGGCCATGAACTGGTCCAGATCGCCGCGCCGGACGACCACGCCGGAGCATCCCGCGACGAGGCACTCCGCCGGTCCCCCGGCGAAGACGACGGCCGGCAGCCCCGCCGCCTGCGCCTCCATGACCACCCGTCCGAGGGTGTCGGTCTCGCTCGGAAAGACGAACAGATCGCATGACGCCATGATTTCGCCGAGCCGGTCCTGGTCCACGACGCCGGTAAAGGTGGCGGCGTCGCCGAGCAGGGTCTCGAGATCGGGGCGCAGGGGGCCGTCGCCGGCAAGAACGAGGTGGATGTCGTCGCGCCGCGAGCGAAGTTCGAGGTAGGACCGCGCGAAGGCGTCCAGTCCTTTCTCCTGACTGATGCGGCCCGCATAGAGCAGCAGGATACGACCGTCGCCGGTCTCGCGACGCCACGCCTCGTTCCGGCGGATGGGATCGAACCGCGCGCCGTCGACGCCGTTGGAAATGACCTCGCACCGGTCGATGCGGTAGCCGCGCTCGGCGAGCGCGTCCTGGGTGGCGCGGGACGGGACGATCACCAGATCGCAGTGTTCGTACCACTGCCGGGTGAGCACGTCCACCATGTCGCCGACCAGATCGTCACCGGAAAGCGTGCGGGCATAGGCGCCGAACTCGGTGTGATAGGCTCCGACGACCGGAATGCCGAGCGTTCGGGCGGCGGTCATTGCGGCGATGCCGAGCGGTCCGGGCGCAGCGATGTGAACGACGTCGAGGTCGAGTCGCTCGATGATGCCGAGGACGTCGAGCAGCGATGGAACCGGAAGCCGCGCATCGCCATACATTGGGAGCGGCAGATCGGCAATCGCCGGCAACGAGATGGCGTTCTCCATCTCGACGCCGCAGGTAACGAGGCTCAAGGCGACGCCCTCGCCGGGGAGGGCGCTGACGGCCCGGTAGAAGGTCGCGACGCCGTGGGTGGACCCGATATCGTCCACGAACGCCGCGGCGCGGACCGGGCGCCCAGGATCGGCGCCGGGCATCAGGTTGGCCAACGTCCTGGCCTTGCTGCGCTCGCGGCCGAAGTACCCGCTGACGGCGATATGCGGCGCCAGGAGCATGTGCGCTTCGACGAAGCGCCCGGCCATGCCGGCCATTTCGAGCAGACGCGACGACGTGCCGGTCAACCCGAGCGCGGTGGCCACCTGTTGGGCATAGAGCGTGCCGACCGCCTCCCGGAGCTGTTCCGTCGAAAGCAACGCAAGAAGCGGCAGGGAGGCGATCCGTCCCACCATGCCATCAGCCGACGAGTGCCTGCCGGGTTTTGCCATCGCCTGGCTGGCGATGCGGACGCCGGTGTGGACCATGCGGTCGACCGAGCCGTGCGCTCCGCCAGCGGAAACCGCTCCCTCCCGAAGGGCATCGAGCAGCCCGGCGACGGTGTCGACGCGGGGCGTCATCGTCCAGGTGGAGCCGCCGTAGATGCCGCCGTGATCGTCGGACCCGCCAACTCCCGCGATCCGGGTGTGCGGCGGGGGGGCCAACCGGTGGAGCACCGCCAGTTGGCGGAGCGTCGGGGCGTCGGCCGACGCGGCGATGGTGGCCGCCAGGCGGTTCTGCGCGGCCGGGCGGGAGCCGTTGATGACTTCCCAGAGCCCGAACAGGACCATCCGTTTCTCGACCATCGCCCTGGAGAGCCTTCCCTCCGGGGCGAAGAGCGGGTGGGCGAGCACGTGCGGCAGATCGAGTTCCCGCAGCGCGGAGACAAGCCGGTAGATGTCGTGGCGCAACGTCTGCAGCAGGTCGTGCTCCTCCGGTCCGAGGCCGTAGACGAGCACGTCGACGCTCGAACCATCCTCGGGGAAGACCGCGTTGATCTCCTCGCCGACGAGCACATCCAACCGGTCGCAGATCGTCAGCGCGCCGTCGAGCGTTTCATGATCGGTAATGGCCACGAAGTCCATGCCGGCGCGCTTGACCATCTCGTAGGCATCTTCCGGGGTCGTATTGGACTCGCGGGTCGCCTCGCCGAGACCGATCGCCTTGACCCACCAGTTCGTGGCCTCGCCGGAAGCCGCGGTGTGAAGGTGGAGGTCGACCCAGCTCCAGGCGCGGTCGTCGGCGACGTGGGAACGGGCGCCGCGGGGATCGCGCGGCCGAATCTCCAGCATGGCTCCAACCTCGATGCAGGCGGACATTGCCCGGCACGACGCCGGACGCTACGCACCATGGTGACGGCAGTGACGATCGGATTCGTCAACATTCTGTGATGGATCGGAAACCGAGTCGGCGCGGCTGCCCTGATTGCAGGCGGTCGCTTAATGCTCGGTTGAAGATGTTTCCGGGTTTTCGTTCGACATTTCACCTTTGCTTGAATGACGCCGTTGAAGCACGCAGGAGAGGACCATGGCGGGCGGATTTCAGGGTTCGTGGACGATTCGGGCATGTGCCGGAGCACTGGTTGTGGCGCTCGGCGCAGGAGGAGTCGCAGCGCAAGCCCCGGCAGTCGGCGGGATCGATCCGATGGATGTCACCGGGCGAGTGATCGTGGACGGCTCCTCAACGGTCTGGCCCATCCTCGCCGAGGCCGCGGAGCGGTTCACCGCCGCGGGCGGTGATGTCCGCTTCGATCTCGAGGTTTCCGGGACAAGCGGCGGGTTCCGCCGCTTTTGCGCTGGCGAGAGCGATATCGCCAACGCCTCGCGTCCGATCAACGAGAAGGAGCAAGCCGCCTGCGCCGCGGCTGGTGTGACCCCGGTGCAATTCGAGGTGGGACTGGACGGCATCACCGTCGTCGTCAACCCGGACAATGCCGCCGTGGCATGCCTGACGGTCGAGCAATTGCGGGAGCTCTGGCGGCCGGACTCCACCGTGTCGGCGTGGAGCGACCTCGATCCCTCCTGGCCGGAGGAGCCAATCGACCTGTTCGGTCCCGGCCCGGATTCCGGCACGTTCGACTTCTTCACCGAGGCAATCGTCGGAGAAACGGACCTTTCCCGGATCGACTACACGCCGAGCGAGAATGACTTTTTCCTCGTCGAGGAGGTTGCGCTGCGGCCGGGCGCGCTCGGGTACTTCGGGTTCGCCTACGCCGAGGAGGCAAGCGGCCGTCTGAAGGAAGTCGCCGTCGACAACGGCGCAGGGTGCATCCCACCGTCCGCCGCCACGATTGCCGACGGCTCCTACGCGCCGCTCACCCGCCCGCTCTTCATTTACGCGAACGCGAATGCGCCCCGCCCGGAGGTCGTGTCCTTCCTCCGGTTCATGGCCAGCGAGGGACACTCGATCGTCGAGGCGGCAGGGTACGTGCCCCTGCCAGACGCCGCATATGCCGCGATGAGCGGCCGGCTTCTCGACCTCGCTGACAACGCCAGCGTCAACAGCGGGACGCCGGAGGCCCGGTAGGCAGCGCCACCGTACGGCGACGGCGGTCGCGGCGAAACGAAGCAGCCGGCATGATGCCGGCTGCTTCCGCATGGTGCTGGTCGGTGCGCCAGACGGCACACTCCTGTCCCACCCTCCTTCGTGCGGAGGAGCAGGATCTGGCCGCTCTCGTCTTCGCCGCCCAACTGGGCAACCTTCACGGAGTGGGCCTGAACGGCGGTCAACCACGCGCCGGGGCCGAAGCCCCCGGAGGCGTCGATGATGCCCGCGGACTCCCGGTTGCCCGCCGTGTCGCCCTCGTCCACGTCCTGGGTTGTAAGCTCCTGGTCGACGTAGCGCACGGCCTTGTCGCCGTCCATCATCAACCCGAGACCATCCGGCACGGCGGCCATCCGGTAATCACCAACCATGTCGCCGCTCGTGATCAGCGGCGTGATCTCGACGTCGCTGCGCTCCGCGGCGATCAGGAACGGGCGAACGGTTCCATCCGCGGCAGGCGTGGCCATCGACGCGGCGAGCATCGTCATCGCGAGCCCCGGCGCACCAACCTTCAACACCGTTCGGCGAATGCCACCGCTCATGGCCTGCTCCTCCTGATCCGCGCGGACGCCCGTCGCATCCGCGACCCTTGTCACGGTGGCCCCGCCGAATCCGGGTGATGTCACGGCAACAAGCATCTCCTGTGATGGCGGTCGGACAGCGTGCGGTGAGGCCGCCTGTTAACACATCTCCGTGGGCAGTTCGGATAGCATGGAATCTTTGACATGCCGTCCTCGCAGGCATCGATCTCGCGCGCCGCCGCGCGAGCCACAGGCGCAGATCACCGATGAACGATCACCATCGCAACCCGGACACCTTCGCGGCAGAGCGACATGGCAGTCCTGTCCCCGTCATCGACCTGGCGGCCATCGCGATCGGCGACCGGGTGACCGACGAATCCGGCTCGTGGATCGGACTGGTCGGCGGCCTCGTCTCCTCCCCGGATGCATCTGCCTCCCTGCTGATCGTGATGGCCGAACCCCGCCGCCAGACGCCGGTCGACGTGGTCGTGCCGTTGATGGCAGTACGCGCGGCCAGACCGGGCTCCGTGGTTCTCGGCACCACCCGCGACGCGCTGATCGGCGCACGCGAGCAGACGGAGCAGCCCTGATCGGTTCGCCATCCGGCGCCGCCGTCTGCTGCGCAGCGCGTTAACATCCTGGCCGCCCCGGTCCGGTACCCTGCGTACGTATGCGTTTCTCTGTCCCAATGCTTCAGCTCCTTGGGGAGGGTGGCCGTGGATACCCGCGAGGATGACCGCCCGGTCGGCGGCATCGTCAATGGCTTCAGCGCAATGAGAGTGAGCCTCATACCCGAAAAGCGTCTTCCCCGGCGACGGCATCGATGCCGCTTGATCCGGCCCGGCGTCACCCTCGATGGGACCGGCGCAGGCGAGGCGCTGGAGTGCTCCGAAGTGATTCCCATCGTCGGATCGTGGACGGAGCGACCGGCATGAGCCACCGGAAGCGATCGCGCGCGCAATGCCTTGCGAGCGACGAGGAGATCGCAGAGCGCTGGGCGGCCCTGTGGAACGCGTTGCCCGCCGCGCTCGAAC
>CAIPGK010000609.1 GCA_903864575.1 uncultured Chloroflexota bacterium | reverse complement strand
GGAATGGACGCACCGGCCGGTCGAGGTCCCATGACAGCGTTATTGCCTTCCCGGGAAACTCATCTCGCGGCGTTCTTTCACCCCGGTCAGCCGCCTGCGTTGGCCGAGAGCCATTTCTTGTTGACCGGTCATTTCAACGTGTTGGCAACGCATCTTGAAGCTATCGCCCGCGCGGACCTTCTTGAGGCGTTGCTTAGCATCAGCGCCGGACTTCGCGACGGTGGGCGACTTGCTATCGAACTCGCCAGCCCGCCTGGCGAACTGCTGCTGTTGCTGGAAACGGCTGGGTTTTTCGTCGTTCGCTCTGTCCAGATTCCTGACGGTTGGCTCGTCATGGCTCAGAAAAGCGAGGCCGACATGCTGCGGGGACTGTCTCGCGTGCAGTCGATTCTTGCTCAGGACCGCAAGACAGCGACCTACAAACTGGCATTGATCCGCGCGTTGTGCCGGATCGGGCGCACCGAGCCGCATGCGGTGATCTGGGCTAATGGAGTAGTCCATGTTCCACTGCGAGCTATCGCAGTGGCATGGGTCCGGTTCTACTGGCCACTGGTGAACCGAGGAACATTCGTGGCGCAGATCAAAGGGGAAAAGCCTGTTTGCGCGATGCCACTTGCCGTCCGAAAGCTGATCACTTCACTCGCCGAGACATATTCGCCAACCGGGTTACCGCTCTTTCTCGCCGCGTTGGACAGTGCTCCAACGGCGCATGACGACGTGCTCAGGAAGATCCGGGACACCATCGTCAAGCATCCTATCCAGTATGCCGGATCGGGTCAGACGCCCGTTTTTGGTTATTCCGGCAAAGTAGGTGAGCGTCGCGATTCCTTCGGCTGGGTGATTGTCCCTGAAGCCGTCTGGCTAGACCTCGTGCGCTTCGACCACTGGATCGAGGACTCGGTGGTAATGCGATGGGCTGAACTGACGGCGGATATGAACGCGAATCTCACCGCCGCCGACGTGTTGCCTCTCCTGCTTGACGCCGGAGAGGATGTACGGGATACGACCATGATCCGGCAGGCAGTTGTCTCCATCTCACGTACGCTTGGCAGACCGATCGAATGCGTGTGGACTGGTCGCAGCGTCTCCGAGTTTGAGGTGGATCACGTCCTGCCATACAGTGTTTGGCGAAACAACGATCTCTGGAACCTATTGCCTGCGGACAAGACCGTCAATCACAAGAAAAAGGACAGCCTGCCGACGCACGCGCTCTTGATCGACCGCGAGTCCGCCATCCGCGATTACTGGCGTGCGTATGGGAAATTGTGGGGTAATCGCTTCAGTACGCAGGTTACTCGCGCCCTTGGACCAGCCGTTGGGTCCCCAGGTTGGGATGCGGCCGCGTTTGCGGGGTTGGTTGAGTCGGTCGAGCGCCTTGCAGCCACCCGTGGCCTTCGCCGTTGGGAGCCATAGGTCGTTATGAGAAGGAGCGTTGCATGAACGTCTATCCCGCGATTCGCATGGGTCAGGAGAACGGAACCTACGTGCTAACAATGAGTGCCCGCGAGGCCGCCAATCGAATCCGTACGCTGGATGATGATGCGACACTGGATTTGGTGAAGATGCCCCTACTGGTATCAACCCTGCAGGTGGCGGTGGTAGGTGGGAACCCGCGCTGGACACCAGCCTGCGATGAACTGCAAACCGGCAGAGCTGGACTCCTGTCGTTCAACGGAGAGGAAACGCTCTACTGCCTGGATTCGGAAACCCGGCTTGCTGCGCTGCGGTTCTCAACCAGCAAAGCCAACCCTGATCGGGTGATCGCCTGCCAGAGCGATGTCATCATCACCATGATCGTGCCTGCACAGGGCGAGTCTGAGGAAGCATTCTGCGCCCGACTCCGCACATTGCAGGGCGAACACGCTTGGAACCAAACGGCCTAACCCCCGCCTACCGAATCACCTCCAGCACCTCCGCCGCGACCTCGTACCGCCCGAACGACGGCATGAGGTAGACCCCCTGCGAGTGCGGCTTCAACTGGAGCAGCAGCTCCTGCGCCATCCTGACGCCCTCGGCGCGGCCGTCGGCGCCCGCGCGGCGCATCCGGTCGCGGGCGGCGTCCGTCAGCGTGATCCCCGGCACCTCGTTGTGCAGGAACTCCGCGTGCTTGCTCGATTGCAGCGGCAGGATCCCGATGATCACCGGCGCCGGCAGCCGTTCCGCCCCGAACGCCGCGAGGAAGCGGAACCACACGGCCGGGTCGTAGATCGGCTGCGTCATCACGAAGTGCGCGCCCGCCGCCAGTTTCGCCTTCAGCCGCTCCGCCTCGTGCGCCAGGTCCTGCCGCGTCGGGTCCACCGCGCAGCCGATCGAGAAGCTCGCCTGCCGCCCGATCGAGGCCCCCGCCGAGTCCGCCCCCTCGTTCAGCCGCGACAGCACCCGCACCAGCCCGATCGAGTCGATGTCGTACACCGCCGACGAATCCGGGTAGTCCCCCAGGCTCGGCGGGTCGCCGGTCAGCGCGAGGATGTTCCGCACCCCCACCGCGTGCGCCCCCAGCAACTCCGATTGCAGGCCCATCAGCGAGCGGTCCCGCGTCGTCAGGTGGAGGATCGTCTCCACCCCCACCTGGTGCTGGATCAGGTAGCAGAGGGTCAGCGCGCTCATCCGCACCCGCGCCATCGGGGAATCCGCGACATTGATCGCGTCCACCCCCGCCTCGGCCAGCAGGCGCGCCCCTTCCAGCGCCTTCGCCGGGTTCAGCCCCTTCGGCGGGTCGATCTCCACCGCCGCCACGAATTTCCCCTCGGCCAGTTTCGCCGCGAGGCCGGTCGGGCCGTCGCCCGGCGTCAGGTCGATGTCGAGATGCGCCGGGCGGGGAGCGCGCTCCCGTTGCGGTGTCACCGAGCCAGCCTCCGCCCGCATCAGCGCCCCGCGCATCGCCGCGATGTGGGCCGGGGTCGTCCCGCAGCAGCCGCCGATGATGCCCACGCCGAGGGCCGCGGCCCGCCGCGCGAAATCGGCGAAATACTCCGGGGAGGAGGGGTAGATCACCCGCCCCGCGACATGCGAGGGCCACCCCGCGTTCGGCATGCACGAGAGGGCCGGGCGGGGAAGCTCCGGCGGCAGATCGGCCAGCGCGTGGGCCATCGCCGTCACCACCGGCAGCAGGCGCTGCGGCCCCACCGAGCAGTTCGCGCCGATGGAGGCCAGCCCGAGCGGGGCCAGCCGCGCGACCGCCTCCTCCGGGGTCGTGCCGCCGAGAGTCCGGCCATCCTCCGCGAAGGTGAGGCTCGCGCAGACCGGCAGATCGCAGGATTCCCGCGCGGCGGCGATGGCGAGGTCCAGCTCCTCCACCGAGCCGAATGTCTCCAGCAGCAGGAAATCGACTCCGCCCTCCAGCAGCGCCTCGATCTGCTCGCGGAAGGCCGCCTTCACCTCGGCCGGGTCCGCCGTGCCCCACGGCGCGAGCGTCCGCCCGGTCGGCCCGACCGATCCGGCCACGAGCGCGCCGCTGCCGGCGATCTCGCGGGCCTCGCGCGCCAGTTTCGCGCCCGCCCGGTTGATCGCGCGGACCTTCCCCTCCAGCCCGAACGCCGCCAGTTTGAACCGGTTCGCCCCGAACGTGTTGCTCTTGACGATCGCCGCGCCCGATTCGAGATAGGCCCGGTGGATCGCGCTCACCGCCGCCGGGGTCTCGAGGTTCAGCGCGTCGAAGCAATCGTCCAGCCCCGCGCCCTCGGCGTAGAGCATCGTGCCCATCGCGCCGTCGGCCAGCACCGGGCCAGCCGTCAGGCGGGCCAGCAGCGGGTGAATGGCGGATGGCGAGGCGGTCGGTCGGGTCATCGGGCGGCTCCCCCGGGGGACGTGGCGGTCATCCCGCGAAGAGTGCCACAGCCGGGCGCGCCGGCGCGGATTCCGGTTCCGGTCATGCTGCGGTCCCACCCGCGAAAGGTGCGCCGCGCCCATCCGGGAACTGATCCATCCCCTCCATGCTATGGGATACTGAACACGTCAGGAGTAGCCAGTTCCCCGGGCCGGGAACGGGATGCGGAATCGCTCCGAGGAGTGACATGAGCGCTGATGCGCCATCCCCCGGGGACAGCGCCGCCACCCGGGAGGCGAGCGGCGCGCAACCGGGCGGCTACGTCCGCCGGGTCAAGATCGCCATACCCCCGGTCGCGCCGGGGTTCTCCCGCCGCCCCCGGCTCGACGCCATGCTGGACGCCGCCGTCGAGCACCCCCTGACCGAGGTGATCGCCGGCGGGGGCTACGGGAAGACCACGCTGCTCGCCGCCTGGGCGCGGGAGCGCGCTTCGTCCCGCGCCATCGCCTGGCTCACCCTCGACCCCGCCGACGCCGATCTCCGCCGCTTCGCCGCCCATCTTGTGGCCGCTATCCGGCAGGCGGCGCCCGGCGCATTGCCGGCGCTCGAGCTGCTGCTGGACGGCGCCCGGCCGCCCGATCCGGAGGCCATCGCCGGGCTGATCGCCGACGGGGCGCTCGATCTTCCCGCGCCGCTCGTGCTGATCCTCGACGATGTCCACGTGCTCGCCGGATCGCCGCCGGAGCGGGTGATCGGGGCGCTGCTGCGCTTCCCCTCGCCCGTGCTGCGCCTCGTTCTCGCGGGTCGCGCCGCGCCGGAGTTGCCGGAAGCCCGTGAACTCCGCTGGCGTAGCCAGACCGCCACGATCGGCCTCCACGATCTTCGTTTCGATGCCGCCGAGGCCGCCAGCCTCCTTCCTCCGGCCGCGGCGTTGCCGGTGGAGGAGGTGATCCGGCGCACCGACGGCTGGGCGGCGGGAATCCGGGCGCTGGGCGTCGCGCCGTCGGCCGGGCGCGGGGATGCGGCGGCGCGCTCCTTCCTGCGGGCCAGCGTCCTCTCCGGGCAAGCTGACGACCTCGTCGCGTTTCTCGCCGGGATCGCCGCCGCCGAGCGGGTCAGCCCCGCGCTGGCGGCCGCCATGACGGAGCTTCCCGGGGGATCGCCGGCAGCCACGGCCCTGCTGGAGGAGGCCGAGCGCCGGGGATTGTTCACGACGCGAATGGATGACGCGGGCGCATGGTGGCGGCTGCACCCGCTGTTGCGCGATGCCCTGCTGGTGGATGCGTCCGAAGCGGCGCGTCAGGAGGCGCACCGCCGCGCCGCGGAGTGGTTCGCCGGGGCGGGGATGGTGGAGGAGGCGGTCGAGCACGCCTTTCTTTCCGGCGATCACGACCGTGCGGCCGCGCTGCTGGCCGGCCATGCGGCGGGGTGGCTGGACCGCTCGATCTACCAGCCGACCGACTGGATGGACCGGTTGCCCGCCGCGGTGCTGGACCAGCACCCGGCGCTGCTCGTCGCCCGCGCCCGCGATCTGCTCATTCGCGCCTCTCCGGACACGGCCGCCGCCATCGGGCGCGCCGCCGCCGCGCTGGCTCGGCTGGACCCGGAGGACGCCGACCCTGCCTTCATCCTGCTCCGCGTCGAGACGGTCGCCATTCGCGCGATGCTTGAAAACGTCATCGGCGATCCCCGCAGCGTCGGCCCCGAGATCGAACGCCTGCTGGTCCACCCCGGCGTCAGCGATCGGCTGCGCGGCGACCTGCTGCAGGCCGCGCCCTGTCTGTATGTGCTCGGCGGCCGCTCCAGCGAGGGACGCGCCGTCATCTCCGGCATCGCCGCAGCCACCGGCCCGGCCAACCTCGATGCCGCCGCCGCCACCGGCTTCGCCCTCGCGGTCATGGATATGATGGAACTCGACCTGTGGCAGGCCCGCCTCCGCTTCGATCTCGCCGCCACCTCCTCGCAGCCCCGCGTTCGCTGCTGGTCCCGCGCCATCCTTGCCCGCCTCCTCTATGAAACAGGCGATCTCGACGGCGCCGCCGACATGGCCCGAAGCAACCTGGAATACCCGGCCCCGCTCATCGTCGTCGCCTGGCACGTCAATGCCCAGACCCTCGTCCGGGCGTTGCTCGCCCGCGGCCGCGTCGCCGAGGCTCGCGCCGCCATCGCCGCCAACCGCCGTCGCCTTGACCTCGCCGGGGCCACCAGATTCGCTTCCGAATCCGGCGCGATGGACGCGCTCGCCGATCTCGCCGCGGGTGATCTCGCGCGCGCCGCCCGCTGGGCCGACCGCACCCCGGTCGCCATCGCGCCGGGGCAAATCGTCTTCGAGGACCGCCCCGCCGTCATCCAGGCCCGCGTCTGGCTTGCCCGCAATGCTCCCGGCGACGCGGATC
>CAIPGK010000608.1 GCA_903864575.1 uncultured Chloroflexota bacterium | reverse complement strand
TGCCGGTGTCGGCGATCAACGCTTCGACGTCCTGGGCGATCAGGCCGTGATGGAAGCGGGCGCGCTTCCGGCTGCCGTCATGGACGAGGTTGGCAAACTTGCTGGCCGTGAGCCATTCGGCCATGGCCGACTCGTGGGCGTTGAGCTCTTCGACGCTCGCGTCGCCTGCCGGGCGGACCGGCATGGCCGGCCGGTAGTCCTCCCGCATGTCCCAGCGGAAATCGACCGGGCGCAGGCGGTTGATGAAGTCGAGTCCGAGCACGGAGTCGCGGACATCGGTCTTGTCGCGGAGGTCCGAGCGGTTCTGGACGGCGCCGTAGGCATAGGTGGTGGTGCTGGAATCGCCGAGCTGGACCTGATCGGAGCCGGTGACGTTGGCGTTGTACCCGACCCCAGTGGCGTTGGTGTGGGTCGTCACGAACGGCATCGCGTCCTTGCCGATGGCGGTGTTGTTGCCGCCGGTGGTGACATTCCCAAGCGCTCCGGTGCCGACGGCGGTGTTTCCCGCGCCGCTCGTGGCGCTCTTCAGCGCGTCGTAGCCGACGGCCACGCTGTACCCGGCCGTCGCGGCGTAGAGCGCACCCTTGCCAATGGCGGTGTTGCCGTCGTTGGTGGATGCCTGGAGCGCGTCCTGTCCGATGGCGGTGTTGTTGCTGCCGGTCAGGTTGCTGACCAGCGACTCCTTGCCAATGGCGGTATTGCCGGTCCCGGTGGTGGTGCCTGCTGCCGCGCCGGAGCCGATCGCGGTGTTGCCGTCCGCGGTGTTGGCGTTCAGCGCATTGCGCCCGATCGCGGTGGCGTAGCTGCCCGTGTGGTTGTAGAGCGCGCCGTCGCCGAGAGCCGTGTTGGCGGTGCCGGTCAGCAGGGCGCCGAGCGACTGGAAGCCGGCGGCCACGTTCGAGGAGCCGGTGGTGTTGAGGCCGAGCGCGCCGCTGCCGAAGGCCGCGTTTTTGCTGCCGGTGGTGTTGTCGTTCAGCGCTCCGCTGCCGACCGCGACGTTGTCCGCGCCGCTGGTGTTTGCCTGCAGCGCGTTGCCGCCCAGCGCAACGAGGTTGACGCCGTTCGGGGACGCCGGCACGTTCGCATCACCGGTATTGGCGCCGATGAAGATGTTGGAGGAGTCGTCGCTGTCGATGTGGAAGAGGGTGCCGTCGTCGGCAGCCTTGAAGACCATCATCGGATTGGATTGACCGGTGGCGCCCTTGAAGATCGCGAGGGCATCGATTGGCGCGAACCCGACGACGTCGATCAGGGCGTAGGGAGTGGTGGTGTTGAGCCCGAAGTATCCCGTATTGGCGTAGTCGTAGAACATGTGCAGGGCGCCGTCGAACTGGCCGTTGGCGTTAACCTGGACCGAGCCGGTGATGTAACCGGGGGTGACGGTGGCGTCGCTGCCGGTGGGGCCTGTCACGCCGTCGGCGCCAGTGGACCCGGTGGGACCGGTCATTCCGGAGATGTTGCCGCCGGTGGGGCCAACCGGGCCAGCCGGGCCGGTGGGACCGGTCACGCCGGAGGAGGCGCGAGCGCAGGTTCCATTCGTGCAGGACATGCCCGAGCAGCAGTTTGTGGTCGTCGAGCAGGATTGACCGGCGCCCTTGCAGCGGCAGCGCTTGTTGGCGGTGTCGCAGTATTTGGTGCAGCAGTCGCTGTTCTTCGAGCAGCGGTTGTCGGCGACGGAGCCGTCGCCGCAGGGACCGGCGGCGGCAGGACCATTGGCCCGAGCGTCGACAGGGCCAGTCGGACCGGGAATGGCCGGAGTCGAACTGTGATTGCCGGCTGTCCGGCTGTTCTCCCTGGTCTTTGCGCCTTTGCCCGGTCCGTCTCCGGACTTCTCCTTCTTCGCCTCCGCGGCAGGAATGCCGTGGGCGGCGAGCCCGGCGGCTGCGGCGGCGAGCGATGCCCGGAAGCCGGTTCGGCGGGACAGGGACTGATCGAACGGCTTGTCGACACCCATGATCGATTCTCCTAGCGCGGGTAATCCCAACGGCGGAAAGGTGACGCCAGCGAGCGCCGGAGATGATCCCCGGTGGTCGCAGATCGCCCCAAGACCGCCAATCTTGTTCGTTGCCAGTTCGATACCGCGCCCTCGGGGCTGCACGCTCTCCGTCACAAGAAGGCCTGGGGAGTCGATGCAGCTTCCGGTCGTGATTCCGTTCGCAACGAAAGAAGGATAGGACACATAGGCGGGGACTATAGTGAAAAAACAGTAAGGAAATCGTAGGAATTTGATGAAAAATCGGTGAGCATTCGAAAAATGTATCGAAGAACACCGTATGGTGATCAATCACCCCTTATCGCATTGTTTCGGGCCCGGCGAGCGGGAACGAGACCTCGAATCTCGAGCCCATTCCCGGGGTGGAGTTCACGGTCAAGGTCCCGCCGAGTGCGAGGACGATGTCGCGAGCGATGGCGAGGCCGAGTCCGGCGCCCGAGCGATGGTCTGGAGTGTCTCCTGCCCGGTAAAAGCGGTCGAAGATGTGGGGGATGTGCCGCGGATCGATTCCTGAGCCGGTATCGCTAACGCCAACCACGGCCGCCGAGTCCCGCCGGGTCAGATCGATTGTGATTCTGCCGCCAGCCGGGGTATAGCGCAGGGCGTTGTCGACGAGATTGGTCACCGTCTGCTGGATGCGATCGGGATCGCCGAGGATTTCGGCCTGGTCCCAGTGGCCGAGTTCGAGGCTAACGTCAGACGCGACGAGCCGGGCGGTCTGGTAGACCCGCATGACGATCGCGTCGAGCGCGACCGGCCCGATCAGCAACGGCTGACCCGTATCGTTGCGCGCGAGTTCCATCAAATCCGCGACGAGCCTGCTCATGCGGGCGGATTCGGCGGCGGCGAGGTCGAGCGCCTGCGCCTTGTTGTCCGGGGCCGTGGCGGCCGCGCGCGCCGCGTCCAGGCTGGTGGTGACGACCGTGAGCGGGGTGCGAAGTTCGTGTGCGGCATGGGCGAGGAATTGCTTCTGGCTGGAATGCGCGTCGCCGAGCCGGGCGAGCATGAGGTTGAGCGTGTCGGCGAGTTCGCCGAGTTCCCCGGAGCGTCCGGAGACAGCGATCCGTCCGGAGAAGTTGGCCGAGTCCGCGATCTCGCGGGCTTGCCGCGTCATTTTCCGGACTGGCGCGAGGGCGCTGTTCGCCACCCACCAGCCGTTGATCAGAACGAACAGGATCGCAACCGTCTCCGTCGCGATCAGAAGGTTGCGCAGGAAATCGAGCCGAGCGGCGATGCCGGCCATGGGCCGGGCGAGCGTAATGAGAAACGGACGCGGACCCGGACCGGGACTCGGCGAATAGACCAGCCAGCGGCCGTTGCCGGTCTGAATTTCGGCGGGCGCGATGATGCGTCCGGAAGCGGTCAACTCCGCCGCCGCCTCGGGGCTGATGACGCCTGCTGGCGACGCTGAGGGCGCCATGTCCGGGACCTCGGCGATGGCGATGATATCCGTCCCTTCAACGGCGGCTTCGAGCAATTCCGGGATGTTTGTCGGTGGCGGGACGGCAAGCGCGTTCATCGCATCGACCCACACTTTGGGGCGGGCCGGCAGGGACGCGTTGAACCGATTCAAACGGAGGACCAGCTCGGCGCTGGCCCGGTCGCGCAGGATCCGCTCCTCTGACCGGTAGTAGATGACGGAGAGACTGGTCAGGAGCAGGAGCGCAATGACGCCGCCGTAAAGCGAGAGTCTGGCCTGGAAGCACATTTCAGACCTCGTCGCGCAAGGAGTAGCCGAATCCGCGCAAGGTCTGGATCAGGCGCGGGGAACCGTCGGATTCGAGCTTGGTGCGGAGGTAGCCGATATAAATGTCGATCACCTTCGACTCGCCATCGTAGGGATAGCCCCAGACGCTTTCGAAGATGCGCTGCCGGGAGAGGGCCTGCCGAGGGTGTTGCAGCAGGTAGCGAAGGAGATCGAATTCGGTGGGCGTCAAGGCGATGGCGCGTTCGCCTCGCCGGACATCCCGCGATCCCGGATCGAGTGACAGATCGCCGAAGATCAGAACCCCTTGGTTGACGGCGGGAGCGCGCCGGAGGCAGACCCTTACCCGTGCGAGAAGCTCGCTGAACGCGAATGGCTTCGGGAGGTAGTCGTTGGCTCCGGCCTCGAG
>CAIPGK010000607.1 GCA_903864575.1 uncultured Chloroflexota bacterium | reverse complement strand
TTCACCATCACCAACTCGTGGGAGACGACGCTGTCGTCGCCGAGGTCCTGAACCTTCAGGACCTCCATCAGTTTGTACAGCTGCTTGCCCACTTGCTCGACATCGCCCGCCTTACCCTCGACCACGATGGTCATCCGCGAGACGCCCGGCTGCTCCGAATGCCCGACCGTGATCGAGTTGATGTTGAACGACCGCCGCCTGAGCAGGGACACCACCCGGTTGAGCACTCCCGGATGATCCTCCACCAGCACGACCAGCGTATGACTTCGCTTCACCGCGGACCTCCTGAACTCGTGCGTCCGGGCACCATGCCCGCGGCCTACTCGCTGAACCGGTCGTGAATCATCTCGGTGTTGGAACCACCCGGCGGAACCATCGGCCAGACATTGGCCTCCGGCTCGACCACGAACTCGATCAGCACCGGCCCGTCGATTGCGCGAGCTTTCGCGATCGCCGTGTCGATTTCATCATGCCGCGTCACCCGGATCCCGGTAACGCCAAACGCCTCGGCAAGCTTCACGAAGTCTGGCCCAAGGATGGCTACTTCAGAATAGTTCTTCTGGTGAAACAGATCCTGCCACTGGCGGACCATTCCAAGGTAGCCGTTGTTGATGATAGCGATCTTGATGTCCAGCTTTTCCTGCATCGCAGTGGCGAGCTCGTTGAACGACATCTGGAACCCGCCGTCACCGATGACCGTCCACACCTCGAGATCAGGGCGACCCATCTTCGCGCCGATCGCGGATGGCAGCCCGAAACCCATCGTTCCCAGCCCGCCCGACGTGATCCAGCGGTCCGGATGATTGAATCCGAAATGCTGCGCCGTCCACATCTGATGCTGACCGACGTCGGTCGTCACGATGGCCTCGCCATTGGTCGCCTTCGCGATCGCCTTGACGATCGTGTACGGCTCAGGCCACTCGGGAGCATCTTCGAGGGCATCCAGCAGCGCCGTGTTCTTTCGCGAATCGATCCACGCCCGCCATTCGTCGTGCTGGCGCGGCTCCACTTCGGGGATCAGCAACCTGAGCACCTCGGCCGCATCCCCCACAACGGGAACGTCTGCGTGAACGTTCTTGCCAATTTCCGCCGGGTCGATGTCGACGTGGACGACCTTCGCGTTTGGAGCGAACCCGTCGAGACGGCCTGTGGCGCGGTCATCGAAGCGCGCGCCGATGTTCACCAGCAGATCGCACTCCTCCAGGGCATCGTTGACTTCCTTGTGGCCGTGCATCCCCATCATGCCCAACCCCAGCGGGTGATCCTCCGGGAACGCCCCCAGACCGAGCAGCGTGAAGATGACCGGTATGCCGGTTTTCTCGACGAAATGCCGGAACTGCTCGGTCGCCCCGGCAAGCATGATGCCGTGGCCGGCCATGATGAGCGGCTTCCTGGCCCGGTCGATCATCTCCGCGGCGTGCCGCACCTGCCGCATGTTCGGCGTCGTTGTCGGCTGGTACCCCCTGCGCGAAACGGTCGCGGGATAGTGAAAGGGCGCGGTCTTGATGAACAGGGTCTTCGGGATGTCCACCAGCACGGGACCAGGTCGGCCCGAAGTCGCGAGGTAGAACGCTTCCTTGATGGTCGGCGCAATGTCCTCGACACGGGTCACCATGTAGTTGTGCTTGGTGACCGGAAGCGTGATCCCGGTGATGTCCACCTCCTGAAAGGCGTCCTTGCCGATCAGGGGCTGTACGACCTGACCGGTGATCGCGACCATGGGGACGGAGTCGAGCATCGCGTCGGCGAGACCGGTCACGAGATTGGTCGCGCCGGGACCTGAGGTTGCCATGCAGACGCCAGGCCGGCCGGTCGCTCGTGCATAGCCCTCGGCAGCCAGCGCAGCCCACTGCTCGAACCGGACCAGCACATGCTTGAACCCGGCCCTCGGCAGTGCGTCATACAGCGGAATCACCGCGCCGCCGGGATAGCCGAATACGGTGTCGACCCCTTCGGCCTCGAGGGACCGGCAGACGATCTCCGCGCCGGTCAGCACTGGTCGGTCCTTTGCGCCAGATCGGCCGCTACGCTCGGCCTGCTCCAGATCGTGGGTCGCGGTCATCGGTCCTCTCCCTCGTGATTCCTGCTTCGCGCTTCGTGATTCCCGCAGTCGCTGAACCCTGGTTCCCTCGTGCCTCCCGGTGTTCGACCGGAGCTTCAGGCATCAAAAAAGCCTCCCGTTTCGAGGGAGGCCGGTGGTTCACCGCACATTCGCCTGCTTGACGCTGCACTGAGCCCTTCGGCTCGGCCTCCCTGCTACCACACGCTCCCGCCCGGGAGCTCGATAAGTACGAGCCCGGAAAGGTTATCGTGGCAGCGGGTGGTGTATTCCATCAGGGTAACGTCTTCCTCGCGGTCATTCGCCTCGCGTCTAGTGGAGTCTACGAACCGTCGCCAACCCCTGTCAACCCGAACGGACGGGGAATATGGTTCGCGGCCCTTTTGCGACGAACGATCACGCTTCCTCTTCGTCCGCCAGATCGGCGAGGTATTTTGGGAAATGTCCGTTTTGCTGAGGGCAAGCGTGCGGTCCCGGCCCCATCGGCGCGCCGCACATCGTGCATCGCGGTCGACCGGCCGCGACTACCGCCGCAGCGTCGGCGCTCAGTTCCGTCGCCTGTTCCCGCGTCAACCGGCAAGTCAGGGCAGGCTCGGCCTCATCGTCGGTCTCATTGACATCGTGGGCGATGACGACGAGACGATCGGATCGGTCGTCGTAGCCCAGTTCCATCCGGCCAACCCGGAACTGCCTGCGCGATTCGGTGTCGAACTCGAGCATCCCGAAGGCCTCCGGGATCGGAGCCGCGTCCGGAATCTGCTCCAGCATCTGCTCGAGCGCCAGACCAAGCGCCTGCACCTGCTGCTTTTCCATCCAGGCGACCCACGTTTCGCCGTCCATGATGACGAGGAACCGGAAACGCCGCTGGCCGGGTTGGCCGAGCGCTTCCACCCGGATGCGCTGCGCGTCGAAATCCATCTGGAACGGTTCTCCTGACGGCGGGACGCGCGAATGCCTTCGGCGCACGCCCCGTGAATGACGGGCGAAAGAATAGCACGGCCCCGTGGCCCTCCCGGCCCGCGCGGCCGGCCCCCTGCAAACTGGATGGAACCATCCGGCTACCTTCGGTCGTATCCTTGTGGCACGCTTCCCGCGCCGGGAATCGGCGATTCGGAAGGAACCGTGACCAATGAACGACCAGCAAGACACGCTCGCACCGGTCAAGATATTGCAGCCGACCGTCACCATCGAACTCGGTGACGAACCACGCTATGGAAAAACCGCCACCGATCCCAACGCCATTTGCATTGGCGACGTCTACGCGCCGTCCGTTACCTACGAGATGGTCAAGAACGACCCCGAGGTCCGGGCGTTCATCGAAAACGCGGACAACAACCTCGGCGTGCTCGGCTTTACCGAACACGGGTTCCGCCATGTCTCGCTGGTCGCCAGCATCGCCCGCAACGTGCTGCGCCTTCTCGGATATGACGAGCGCCTCCAGGAGCTTGCGGCCATCGCGGGGTACCTGCACGACATCGGGAATATCGTCAGCCGCCACGCGCACGCCCAGTCGAGCGCGATCCTGGCGCACTCCATTCTCTCCCGACTCGGCATGGATCCCAACGACGTCGCAATCGTGATGGGCGCCATCGGCTCCCATGGCGACGATAACGCGCGGTTGGGAGAGCCCGTCCACGCCGTCTCGGCGGCAATCATTCTGGCCGACAAGTCGGACGTCCATCGCTCCCGCGTTCGCGTACAGGACCCCTCGGCGTTCGACCAGCACGACCGGGTCAACTATGCCGCCACGTCGTCCTTCCTCCGCGTCGATGGCGCGGCCAAGTCGATCACCCTCGAACTGACCATCGATACCTCGATCGCCCCGGTGATTGAGTATTTCGAGATTTTCCTGCCCCGCATGTTGATGTGCCGCCACGCCGCCATCCTGCTTGGTTGCGCGTTCCACATCACGATCAACGACGTCGCGGTGTTGTAGTCGCCGCGGGGAGGCCACATGTCCCGGCTTGGCCGTTACTGGTCCGAGTTTGACTGGATCATCCTGATCACCACCATCGCCCTGATGGGCTTCGGATCGCTCACGGTCTACAGCGCGACTGGCGGCGGTCCAATCGTCTTCGCCAACGCGGGCGTGAAGCAGGCAGCCTTCGGCGCCATCGGGCTTGTCCTGATGCTCATCGTCGCCAGCATCGACTACCGGGTGCTTGCCGCCTTCGCGTGGCCCATTTACGGCATCGCGGTCATTGCGCTCGGGCTCGTCCTCGTGCCGGGAATCGGCACCGAAATCGCTGGCTCTCGCCGCTGGTTCGACTTCAAGGTGCTCACCGTTCAGCCTTCAGAGTTCGGCAAGCTGGCCGCCCTCGTCGCGCTCTCGGCATTCGTCGCCTCGCGCGGCGACCGAATGCGGGACCTCGGAAATTTCGCTGCCTCCATTCTCATCGCCGCGATCCCGGCCGCTTTCGTGTTCGAGCAACCGGACCTCGGGTCCAGCATGGTCTACCTCGTAATCTGGCTCTCGGTCGTGGTCTTTGCCCAGACGCGGATGCTCTACCTCGGCGCGCTGCTCGCAATGTCGCCGTTCATCGTCCTCTTCGCCTGGCATTTTTTGCTGGACGATTACCAGCACCGCCGCTGGCTCGCGTTCCTCGATCCGGAGTCGAACCGGCTCGGCGAGGCATTCAATCTCATTCAGGCCCGCATCAGCATCGGCTCGGGCGGCATGACCGGCTTCGGCATTCAGGGTGGAACGCAAAGCCAACTTGGCCTGCTGAAGGTGCGCGAGTCGGACTTCGTTTTCGCTCACGCCAGTGGCATGTTCGGATTCATCGGCATGACGGCGATGCTCGCCTGCTTCGTGATCCTCCTCTGGCGGTGTCTGCAGGTGGTCGAGATTTCCCGTGACCGCCTCGGCCAATGCCTTGCCATCGGCATCACCGGCGCGATCTTCTTCCAGGCTGTGGTCAACATCGGGATGAATCTTGGATTGATGCCCGTGACCGGCATCACCCTCCCCTTCGTCAGCAGCGGCGTCTCCTCGCTCTGGTCCTTCCTGATCGCCATCGGGATTCTCCAGAGCATCCGGATGCATCACCGCAAGCTTGGGTTCCAGCCGGATTAGCGTGGTTGCCGCTCTGCTCCTCATCCTCCCGATGCGCGAGGAATCACGCCGGGACCCCGCGAGGACCGATTCGTGATCCCGGGGAATCGTTGAACTCATGGAAGCCGTTGCATCGGCTTGCTTTTCGGCAGGGGTTACTCCGTGCTGTCTGGTGTCCACGCCCGGGAGATCGGATAAATCTCGGATCGCGGAATCCCGGTCATCCGGGCAGCCTCCCGGGCGGCGTCGCTCGCGCTCATGCCGCTTCGTCGGAGGGCATCAACAAGCGCAGGCAGATCACTCGTTTCGCCGCTTCCGGGCCGATCCGGGGAGGCAGCAACCACAAGGACAACCTCACCGCGGACTCCGGCATCGGCCCACGCCGCGAGCTCCTCGAGGCTCCCGCGCCGAATCTCCTCGTGCACCTTCGTCAACTCGCGGCAGACCGCTGCCTGCCGGTTGCCAAGCGCCTGCTGCAAGTCGCGGAGCGTCGCCCCGACCCGGCCGGGGGCCTCGAACAACACGGCAGCGCATCCCGCGGCCGCGACGCGGGCGATGGCCATCCGTCGCTCCCCTTGCTCACGAGACAGGAAGCCGGCGAACAGGTACGGTCCATCGACCAGCCCCGAGGCAGAGGCCGCTGCCGCCACCGCAGATGGTCCGGGAATTGGCGCCACCCGATATCCGGCAGCAGCCGCTGCCGCCGCAATCGCGGCGCCGGGATCCGAGATGGCAGGAGTTCCCGCGTCGGTCACCAGAGCGACGTCACCGAGGGCCAACTCGCGCAGCAGGACCGCCTCGCGTGCCCGCTCGTTGTGGGCGTGATAGCTGACGGTCGGGGTGTCGATCCCGAAATGGCGAAGCAGCCTGCCGGTATGTCGCGTGTCCTCGGCCGCGATCACGCGCGCCTCTCGCAGCACCCGCAGTGCGCGGGCTGTGATGTCCTCGAGGTTCCCGATCGGCGTTGCAACGATGTACAGCGTGCCCAGTGCGCCCCTCCGGTCGTCCCGGCCATGAGGCACGGGTATACTCGACTTCACCCGCATTCCCGACGCCGGGAGCGAGTCCCGCCCGTTCCCACCCAGCGCAGGATACTGCCCGATGAGCGTGCTTCCACTTTTCGGCGCCGACGACCCGGCCCAGCAACCCGAATCGGTTTCCGGCGCCGAACCGTCCGGGCCGGCGACTCCGCTCTTCCCTGAGAGCGCGTCAGTCCCGGCTCCGACTGCTCCATCTGCGGATCCGTTGCCATCGTCGCCGATGGCGGCATCGCAGTCACTTTACCGAAAGTATCGACCCCAGAGTTTCGACGCTGATGACCTCGTCGGGCAGGAGCATGTCGTCAGAACCCTGCGAAACGCGATCCGCATGGACCGCATCGCGCACGCCTACCTCTTCTGTGGCCCGCGCGGCACCGGCAAGACAACGACCGCCCGCCTGATCGCCAAGGCCGTCAATTGCCTCGACCCCGACCCTGACCGACGCCCCTGCAACGCCTGCGCCAGCTGTGACGCCATCAACAGCGGGGCGGCGACCGACATCGTGGAGATCGACGCCGCCAGCAATCGCGGCATCGACGACATTCGCGATCTCCGCGAGCGGGTGAAGTACGCGCCGACCCAGTTGCAGTACAAGTTCTACATCGTCGATGAAGCTCACCAGATCACGGGCGCGGCGGCGAATGCGTTTCTCAAGACCCTCGAGGAACCTCCCCTCCACACCAAGTTTGTCCTGGCCACCACTGATCCCGAGGAACTCCTGCCGACAATCGTCTCCCGTTGCCAGCGGTTTGATTTCCGACGCGTCAGCGTGGAGGCCATGGCGAACCGCATTCGCACGGTGGCGGGGAAAGAGGGAATCGCCGTCACCGATGAGGCGATCGCCGAGATCACCCGGCACGCCACCGGCAGCTTGCGTGATGCGCTTGGCTTGCTCGATCAACTCGCACTCCATGGCGGCGAGGAGGGCGATGCGATCGACGCCGAAGCGGTCCGCGCCCTGCTGGGCATCAGCCGCAATGACCGGGTTGGCGCGCTCCTCGCCGCACTCGCGGACCGGGACGCGTCACTCGCACTTGAAACAGTGAACACCGCAGTCGACGCCGGCGAGGACCCTCGCCAGCTGAACCGCCAACTTGTCGCAGCGCTGCGGACGATTCTTCACGACCGCGCCGCCGGTCGCCCGACGCCGGGTGATCTCGGTCCCGTCGCGGCTCGATTCGATCTCGCGCGGCTCGCGGACCTGCTGCGCGCCTTCGGGGAGGTCGATCATCGCATTCGACACTCGCCCTATGCACACCTTCCGCTGGAACTGGCCCTCGTTCAAAGCATCGTCGGACCCGCGCCTGCGATCGCCCAGATGCCATCCACGGCTCCGTCGCACTCGGCTCCGACCGACCCGTCCCGGCAGGCCCCGGCGCCGCACCGTCCAGCGGAAACTGCGGCGGATCCCGGCTTCGACCCCGGCGCGCCAACCAACCGCCTGCGGGATCGAGTCAGAGGTGAAGCGTCGTCTCCACCGCGGACGGCGCGCTCATCTGCTTCTCAGCCAGCCAGAGAACCCGCGGCAGAGCGGCCTGCATCTGGAGTCGATACTCCTGAGCGGCAGGACTCACCGCCGCAGGAGTCTCTCCAGCAGGCCCCTGCCTCATCCCTGCGGGTCGTCGCTCCGGGGGATCAGCCCGAAGCGGGGCCGCTCTCGCTCGAAACCATCGTCAACCTCTGGCCGCAGATCAGGGCCGACGTCAAAGCCTTCAACCGCCGAGCCGACGCCTTGCTCGCCTCGGCCGATCCGGGGCAGGTGGCCGGAAACCGGGTGACCATCCACGCCGCCTACGAGTTCCACCGCGACAAACTCAACAGCGACGAAGTGCGCGGACTCCTGCAGGAGATCATTTCCCGGCAGGTCGGCATACCGGTCATCGTCAACGCAGCGTTGCCGAACGATTTGGGAAACGCTGGCGTTCCGTCCGTCGCCACCACGGCGACGCCCATTGCGGAATCTCCGGTCGCACCAGCCGCCGCATCTGACCTCGACGACCTCCGCATTCAGGCCGCGCGAAACATCTTCGATGCCGACGTGATCGACGAGAACCCGGAGCGGACCTGACCGAACCGGCTGGCCGCTGGACACCCCTGGTGCTCCAAACCCGTGCGCGGCTCGCTGATGTCAAACCCCTCAGGGGGTGGTCGGGGTACCACCCGGGGTGGCCTTCTGCTGGCGGCCGGTTATCAGCAACCTGGCCGTGCCATCCGCACCGATGACGAACACATCGAATTCGCCGCCCTGATAGTTGCGCGCATTCAGCGCCTGCGGAACCGTTCGGTACAGCAGCCCTGAAGATGTCCATCGAATGTCGGTTACGGCCGTGTCGGCGTCAATCGGAATCTGATGCCCCACCCCGGACGCCAGTTCCCGAACCCACAGGCTATGGAACCGCTCACCATCCGGATCGGGGATCGACACGGTGTAGGCGACCGACCGACCGTCCGGCGAAGGCGCAATGAGCGTGACATCCGCGACGGGCGCGGCGCTGCCCGCGCTTGCGACCAGTTTCCGCCCCTGTCCATCGGCGCCAATGCGCCAGAGATCCGCGTTGGCCGGCTGCCCCCCCAGGGCGCTCGCCTCGGTGAACAACAGCGATTGTCCATCCGACATCCAGGCGAAACTCAGCACAGGACGCTCGCCACCGCCAGCGATCGGATCGAGGGCGGCCACCGGCGTCGCGACGGACGGCGTCGCCTTGCCTCCGCCGGGAGTGGCCTTCTTCGTCGCCCCAGCCGTCGTGGAGCCAGCACGGGGCGAGTCGACGATCAACCCGCTCACCCGCTTACCTCCGGGCGCGCTGATGAACGCGATTCGCTGCCCCGTAGGAGACCACCTGGCAACGATCGGCCATGGCGCCTCGTCCACCGTCAGGGCGATGCCAGGCGAGCCATCCCGGCCAATCGGGAGTTCAAGCACGCCACCCGGCTCGAATCCGGCCAGTAACCGGTCTCCTTGGGGGGACCAATCGATCGTGAGCGGCGCTGGGTTCGCTCCGCCGGTCGCTGGTCGCAACATTGCGCCGAGATCGTCCCAACGCGCGAGACGCTTGCCATTCCGGTCAACAACAATGGCGGCCGCTGTTCCGTTGCGAGTGGCCGTCAGCACCGCAACCCGGTCTCCCGAGGGCGAGGACGACGAACCGACGATAGCCTCGTCGGGAGCCGGGGCGAATACATCGATCGCCGCGCCGCCCGCCG
>CAIPGK010000606.1 GCA_903864575.1 uncultured Chloroflexota bacterium | reverse complement strand
GTCATCCGACAGACCGTCGCCGTCGGAGTCGCCTGCGGCGGGGGGAGCGGTTGGAACGATGGCAGGGGGCGGCGTGGGAACGAGCTGGTCACCCACCGGAGGCGGTGCGACGGGAGCGGCGCCATTGGTCAGCGGCGGCGCGGTCGGGGGGACGGGAACAGGAGTCTGCATCAACGGCGGCGCGGTCGGCGCGGCGGGGCCGAAACCGCCATCACCGCCGGGCGCGGCGGCCTCGGCGTCGTCGATCCGGTCGCCGAGCATGGCCACGACGAAGGCCGCCGGCTGGGCGTCGCCATTGCGGATGGTCAGGCCGCCGGGGGCCAGCAGTCCGCCGCCCGCGGCGGCAGGAAGGGGGGGCTCGCCGATGGCCGAAACCTGCACGCGGCCGGCCGCGATCATCACGAGGGCGGGCCCGGTGTGCGGGGGCAGTTCGGACACCTCGCCGGGGAGCAGGATGGCGCGCTGCAATTCGAGATCGTAGATGCCCGCCGGGTAGTCGGCGATGCCGTCGCTGGCGAGCAGGGTGATGCCGGATCCCTGCGCGGCGGCGGCGGCCTGCGGCATGAGTTCGATCACCCAGCCGACGGAGGGATCGGGGCCGCTGGCGAGCGGCGAGAAGGGCTCGCCGTTATCAAGGAATGACGCCTCGCCTGCCTCGATCCGGGTGCGGTGACCGTTGAGATCGTTTCGGACGATGCCGACGCCGCTGCGCTGCAACAGGAATGAGGCGGGGTAATACTCCTGGAGACCAGCCGGGGTCAGCGAGATCTCCCGGACGCGCCAGACGACCGGGCCGTCGATGGTGATCAGACCCTGCGCGATGGCCTGAAGATGGGGAGCGCCAGCGGGGAACTCGGCCACCGCCGCCGATGCGGGCTGGACTGCCGGGGTGGCTGGCGTCGGGGAGAGCTGGGCTTCGGGCGCTGGTTGGCCCTGCACCGCTTGCCCGGGCTGGATGGACTGCGGTTGGGGCGTCTGCTGCTGCGCGCCTGTGGCGACGGCCAGCGTCGCCGAGAGCCCGAGGGCGATCGCGGCGGATACGGCGCGGAGCGACAAGCGCCGCACTCGTCTGCCGCGTTCCCGACCGACCGACATGCTGACCTCCTCGCGCCGCGCTCGATCCGGCAACCCGCTGCTGGAATCCGGGGCCCCCCGGACGCCACGGGACCGGACGTGGCAACGCGCTACGTTCGGACGGGGCGACGCGGACTATACTGCGAGCGTAGGCTGCCCGTCGACGGAACCGGCTCCGGTTTCGGCCCCAGCACAGGAAGTTTCCCCCATGACACGCGCCACTGCCGAAGCCGCCGCCGTCACCGCCATGGGCGGCAAGCGTATCGTGATCGCCGACGAACTCGGCTACTGCTGGGGCGTCCGCCGCGCGCTGGACATTGTCGAGCAGGCGGCGACGCAGAGCGGACCGATCGCGCCGATCGGAGACATCATTCACAACCCGCAGGTGGTCGAGCGCTTGCGCGCCAGCGGAGTCGAGGGCGCGGCGTCGGTCGATGAGGCGCTCGGGAGAGGATTCAAGCGGGTGGCGATCACCGCGCACGGGATGGGCCCGCACCTTGCCGAGGAGGCGTCCGCCGCGCACGTGGAACTGGTCGACACCACCTGTCCGCTCGTGACGAAGGTTCAGCGGCTGGCGCAGAAGCTCGTCCGACAGGGCTACTATCTGGTCGTATACGGCGACTCGTGGCACCCGGAGGTGCGGGGGGTCATCGGCTGGGCGGGGACGAGCAAGGCGATCGCGGCGAAGAAGGTCGTGGATTTGCCGTGGAACGCCCCGCGCGGCGCGACCGGCGAGGGGGTCGTCACCCCGCCTCGCAAGGTCGCGGTGGTGAGCCAGACGACCAAGAATGTCGCCGAGTTGATGAAGTTCGCGGGCGAACTGCAGGCGATGGTCATGCCGGAAGGTGGCGAGTTCCGACTCTGCAACACCATGTGCGAACCGACCAGCGAGCGGCAGAACG
>CAIPGK010000605.1 GCA_903864575.1 uncultured Chloroflexota bacterium | reverse complement strand
CGGTGCGGGGCGTCTTCGCCGTCCGGTTCGCCGGCCAGCGCCTCGAAGAGGTAGCTCGCGGTGTCCTGGTAGTTGGTGAAGATGACGACCTTCGTGGGAACGCCGTGGGCGTCCGTCTCCGGCAGGCTTTCCAGCAGGGAGCGCAGCGCGGCGAGCTTCGGATCGTCCTTGCCGCCCCACGTTTCGCGGCGGCGCTCCAGATCCTCCAGCAGTTGCCCGAGGCGCTCCCGGTCGGCGGCGACGGCCTCGCGCAAGGCGTTCCGCTTCGCCGCGTCGGATGGCGCGGGGGTGTCGCTGACGCTGGCGCGGCGGGCGCGGCGAACGCCCTCCTCACCGTCCAGCACGTCGTCCGGGAGGCTCTTGCCGAGGGCCGCCCGCAGCCGCTGGTTGTCCTTCGGGGTGATCACCCGGCCACGCTCGTCCAGTTCCCGCAGGAAGAGGTCGAAGTACTCGACCATGCCCCGAACCGTCCCGGTCAGCGCGACGACCGAGCTCTCCATCCGCTTCAGGAAGATCGTCCGCATGATGCCGATGAAGGTGCGGTTGCGCTGGGTGACCTGCCCCTCGGACATCTTCCCGGTCGTGTCCAGCGTGACCCCATAGGATTCGAGGTTGTAGACCGCGAAGCTGAGGTCCTGGATCGCGCTGATGATCTCGTCGTAGATGTTGCCGTACAGTTCTTTCAGGCTGTAATCGACTGCGCGCGGGATCTCGTGGACCGGGAAGCGCATCGGCTGGCCCGCAAGCAGGGCGGGCTGGCCGCTCTCCTGCAGCGCGCGGATGTCGTGCCGGGTGCGACGCACCAGCGTCAGCAGCATGGTGTCCAGCAGGCCCGCCCCGCCTCCCCCCTTCTCGATCGCCCGGAAGGTGTTTCGCAGGTTGCTCACCGGCCCGCGCCCGGCATACCAGCCGTCGTCGCCGCGGGTGATCAGCGAGAGTTGCCAGTAGAGGTCCCAGGGCGAGTTGTTGATCGGCGTGGCGGTCAGCAGCACCACCCGCTTGTCCGGCTTGCCTCCCCCGCGAATCACCTCCATCAGCGCCTCGTAGCGTTTGGTGGCCGGGTTGCGGAAGTTGTGGGATTCGTCGACCAGCACGATGTCGAAGGACTGCAACCGCCGCAGCAGCCGCTCCCGCCTGCGCCGGTCCTTCTCGCTCTCCTCGGCCAGCGCGTCCTCGTCCGGCGCGAGCGCGGCGAGGGACTCCATCGTGACCGTCTCGCCGACGATCCCGTAGGCGGCGAGTTTCTCCGGCGACCAGTTTTCCTTCAGTTGCGCCGGGCAGACGACGAGCGCCTGCACGTCGTTCTGCCCGGCGTCGCGGCGGCGGCGGCTGAACTCGGCGAGGATGCCGAGGCCCTCGTAGGTCTTGCCCAGCCCGACCGAATCGGCCAGCATTGCGCCCCAGTGGCGGTCGAGCAGCGCGACGCAGCGGCTGACGGCCTCCTGCTGGAAGCCTGCCAGCTTGCCCGCGATGTCCTCGGCCAGCGAGAAGTCGAGGAAGCGGCCGTAGGCGGCGTCGAGCGCCTTCACGAAGACCTGCCACGGGGTGTAGCGCCGCCCGAAGAGGACGCACTCCTCCAGCAGGCGGATGAACTCCCCGGTGCACTCCTGCCCCTGGTCCCACTTGTTGTCGAACCAGCCCTCGAGTTCGCTCACCAGCCGGTCGTCGGTGGTGGCGAGGT
>CAIPGK010000604.1 GCA_903864575.1 uncultured Chloroflexota bacterium | reverse complement strand
GGTGGAGGAGCGCTAGTCATGGCTGCTACGACCGTTCCGCACGACTCCTCCGCCTCGGAGATCGCCGCCATCAGCGTGCCCCCAAGGAAATCAGATCTGCTGGCCATCATCGGCAAGATCCTGTTCTACCTGCTGATCGCATTCATCCTGATCTACACGCTCTTCCCGTTCTACTGGGCGATCGTCTCCTCGCTCAAACCCAACAACGAGATTTTCAACACGCCCGCGACCTACTGGCCAAAGAAGCTCGACCTGAGCCACTACCAGTTCGTTCTGCGGAACGGCGAGTTTCTCAAGGCGCTCTGGAACTCGGTCGTCGTCTCGCTCGGCACCACCCTGCTGGCGCTGATCTTCGGCGCGACCGGCGCCTACGCCCTCGGCCGCCTCAAGTTCCGCGGCCGCACCGCGGCGCTTTATGGCATCCTCGCGATGACGATGTTCCCGGCCGTCGCGATCCTCGGCTCCCTCTTCCTGATGATTCGCGGCGACTGGTTCCTGCATACTCCCAACCTGTTCAATACCAAGACGGCCCTCGTCATCACCTACCTGACCTTCAGCCTTCCCTTCACGATTTGGGTGCTGACCAACTTCTTCAAGGCCATGCCTGGCGAACTCGAGGAGGCCGCCCTCGTCGATGGCGCGACCAACTTCCGCGCCTTCTGGGAAATCCTGCTCCCCCTCGCCATGCCCGGCCTCGTGACCACTGGACTCCTCGCCTTCATCGGAGCCTGGAACGAGTACCTCTTCGCCCTCACCTTCACCTCCGACTACAAGGCGAAAACGGTACAGGTCGCCATCGCCCAATTCTCCGGCAACACCCAGTACGAACTGCCGTTCGCCAACCGCATGGCCGCTTCGGTCATCGTGACCATCCCGCTGATCGTGCTGGTCCTCGTCTTCCAGCGGAAGATCCTGGCCGGTCTCACCAGCGGCGCGGTCAAGGGGTGATTCGCTGATACCCCCAACGCATGGCAAACGTGACGACACCCACATGGACCGGACGGCGCGTTTGCTATGATCCCGCTCTGGAATCGTTTCCCGGCGCCTGCGACACAGGATTGCAGGGTCGGATCACCCCACGAGGAGGCTCATCGGTGAGCGAATTCGATCGCGTTTCGGGACTTCTCGACGACTACCGCGCGAAGAAACTCTCCCGCCGCGGGCTCATGGCCCGGGCAGCCGCGCTCGGGATCGGCGCGAGCGCCGTCGGCTCGCTCGTGGCGCGTGAGAGCGCCGTCGCCGCGCGGCAGGACGCCCCCACCCCCGGCGGCATGCTCCGCGAGGGGTATGATCTCGACTTCTCGCGCATGGACCCGGTCGCCACAACCTGGTACGACCCGGCCTTCTACTCGCTCTTCGAGACTGTCGCCATCGACAGCCCCGAGGGCGACCTCGAGCCGATGCTCGCCGAGAGTTGGGAAATCTCCGAGGATGGCAAGCAGGTCACCTTCAAGATTCACGAAGGCGCGAAGTTCCATTCCGGGCGCGCGGTCGATGCACCCGCGATCAAGGAGGTCTACGACGCGATCAAGAACCCGGACAACGGGTCTCCGCTCGCGGTCCTCTTCACCCCGGTCGAGTCGATCGAGGCCCCGGACGCCACGACGCTCGTCCTCAAGATGTCCAACCCGTACTACGAAGTCATGAACGTCGTGAAGACCGGCTACTGGGCTATCGTCAACATCGCCACCCGCGATGCGAACAAGGAAACCTTCGGCCAGTCGATCGTCGACGGCACCGGCCCGTTCTCCTTCAAGGAGTGGGTCCCGGGTAGCCATGTCGAAGTGACCAAGTGGGCCGAGTACCCCGGCTCCATCGTGCCCTACTACACGAACAAGGGCCCGGCGTATCTCGATGGCATCAAGTGGACCGCTATCCTCGAAGGCGCCCAGCGCGCTGTCCAGATCGAGAACGGCGAGATCGACACCCTTCGCAACCCGTTGCTTCAGGACGTTGCCCGCCTGCAGGGCAACCCGGACCTCACCGTCCAGTCCTACAGCGAGCCCTCCGGCTACATCTTCGGCCAGAACTTCGAGCGGACCGACCTCGACTTCCACGAGGTCAAGATGCGGCAGGCGATTTCCCACGCCATCGACCGCAACGCCATCGTCAAGGCCCTGCTCTTCGACCTCGGCAGCCCGCTGTTCGGTCCGATCACCCCGGCCGACAAGTACTACGACAAGGAGGTCGAGCAGTTCAACCAGTACGACGTCGAGGCAGCCAAGGCCCTCGTCGCCGAACTTGGCTGGACCCCGAACGCGGACGGCATTCTCGAGAAGAATGGCGTCAAGATGGCATTCAACCTCACGGTCCAGGACGAGTCCTTCAATCGCGATCTCGGCTCGGTCATCCAGGCCCAGCTGAAGGAGATCGGGATGGACGTCACGGTCGAGACGCTCGATCGCGGCAGCTACTTCGGGAAACTCAGCGAAGGCACCGACAGCTACCTGTTCTACTACCTCTGGGCCGTGCCGATCGACGTGGTGATCCTGTTCGTGGGCACCGCCACCAAGGGCGCTCCGAACTGGGGCCGGGCGAGCGTTCCCGCCGTCGATGACGCGATCAAGGCCTGGCAGACCGCCGGAAACGAAGAGGAACTTGTGGCGGCTGGCAACCAGTTCCAGATGTCCATCGCCGAAACGCTGCCCACCATCCCGGTGGTGGTCCGCAACACCGTCTGGGTCAACCGCCCGAACGTCCGCGGCTGGCTGCCTCACGCGTACGACATCTACCCGCACTACAACGACGTCTGGCTGGCGCAGTAGCCAACCGGACCGCACCCGGGGCCGTGGCGTTGCCGCGGCCCCGGCCGTAAGGATTCCCTGTGGGCGCCTTCCTTGTCCGGCGCGGCATCCGGATGGCGGTCATCCTGCTGCTCGCCTCGATCGCCGTGTTCTACAGTCTCCGCTTCGCGCCGGGCGACCCGAGCGGCGTCGCCCTCAGCCCAACCGCGCTCGAGGAGGCGCGCGATGCCTTCCGGAAACGCCTCGGATTGGACCGACCGGTCCACGAGCAGTACGCGGTGTACGTCTCCAATCTCGCGCACGGCAATCTCGGTTCATCGTTGATCACCGGCAAGCCGATTTCGGAAATGCTCGGGTATTACGGGCGCAACAGCCTGGTTCTCGGCGTCGCCGCCTTCGCCCTGACCTACCTGATCGGGGTGCCGCTGGGCGTGATCGCCGCGGCAAAGCGAAACACGGCCATCGATCAGGCTGCCACCGGATTCGGCATCATCGGCATGGGGATGCCCAACTTCTGGCTTGCTCTGCTCCTCATCATGCTCTTCTCGAGCAAGTTGCGTCTGCTTCCCTCCGCAGGCTGCTGCGCGCCAAAGCAGCTGATCCTGCCCGCTGTCGTCCTCGCCGCCGAAGGCATCGCGGTCACGATGCGAATGATGCGCTCTTCCATGCTGGAGCAACTCGGGCAGGATTACGTCCGCACCCACCGGGCGAAGGGACTCAGGGAGCGGACCATCGTCGCCAGTCGGGCGTTCCGGAACGCGCTCATCCCGGTGATTTCCCTTAGCGGCCTTCGCCTCGGCTGGCTGATCGGCTACGCGCTGATCGTCGAGACCATCTTCCAGTGGCCGGGGGTCGGGTACCTGCTGGTCGATTCGATCATCCGCCGCGATTATCCAGTGGCGCAGTTCTTCTCGCTGCTGCTGGTCGCCGTCGTCATTTTCGCAAACTTCCTCGCCGATCTCGCCTATGGGTTGGTCGACCCGCGCATCCGGTACTCCTGATGAGCAATGCAGCCACCCCCGCACCGTTCGTCACCTCCGCAGGGACAGGCGCGCCGCGCGGGCCGCTCCGCGTCGCCTGGTCCCGGCTGTCCGCCAACAAGCTCGCAATGGTCGGCGCCATCGTCGCCCTGCTCTACATCGTGGTCGGCATCGCGGGACCGTGGTTCACCCCTTACGACTACGCGAAGCAGGACCTGATGCACGCCAACCTGCCGCCGCTCAGTCCCGGTCACATCCTCGGCACCGATCAGGTCGGCCGCGACATGTTCTCCCGGCTGGTGCTGGGCATCAGGATTTCGCTCGTCATCGGCTTCGGCGTGACCATCGTGTCGATGGTGATCGGAACCATCGCCGGCTCCGTCGCCGGGTACTATCGGGGCGCGATCGACACCGTCATCAGCGGCATCGTGGAGATTACCTGGGGATTTCCGCTCGTGCTCATCGCGGTCATCCTTTCCGGTTCGGTCGGGCGCGGCCTGCTTGCGGTGGTGCTCGCCATCGGATTCGTCAACTGGGCAGGATTCGCGAGGATCATGCGCGGCGAGGTGCTGTCCCTGCGCGAGGCCGAATACGTCCAGGCGGCCCGCGCGACCGGAACGCCCGACGCGCGCATTCTGGTCCGCCACATCCTGCCAAACGCCATCGCGCCGGCGCTCGTCATGGGGTCCTACTACGTCGCCCTCGCGATCATCGTCGAAGCTGGACTTTCCTTCATTGGCCTCGGCGCACAGGCGCCCCTGCCGAGTCTCGGCGTGATGGTCGCCGAGGGTCGGAATTACATGCTCCAGAACCACTGGGTGACGACCGTACCCGGCGTGGCCATCCTCATCATCGTGTTGGCACTCAATTTGCTTGGCGACGGATTGCGCGACATCCTGGATCCCCGGCTGCGGAACCGCTGACGTCGTTACATCCATCGGCCATAATGTCCTCGACGCAGCTTCGACCGTTGCGCACACGGTTCGTTCGCGAAGGGACAGCAGGACATGCTGAAGACCACCTTGAAGTCGATGCGCCCGATCGCCGTGCTGGCACTCGCGTTGCTGTCCCTCGCACCGCTCGGCGCAGGCGCTCAGGAGGCAACGCCAGAGGCTGCGCCACCCGCCGCAACCTCCTCCGAAACGGCGTTCGCGCTTGCCCTCGATCCGGACCTGATCGGCCCGGATTGGGTCTGGCGAACCGCCAACAACGGCCCGATTGACCTCATCGCCCTCAAGGGCGAAGCCGAATCCGGGTACGCCGGCCACGTTCACACCAGCTACGCCGGACCGATCGGGGAGCGCGCCACCATCGAGGTGCTCGTCGCCAATGACGACATTGAGTCCATCGTCGACATGTTTGCCTCGGTTTTCCGCCGATACGAGGCCATCGCCGATCCATGGTTCGAGGCTGGAGACGAAGGCTGGGGAGATTACGACGCGAGCGGCAGCCACTGTTCCACGCTGCGACTCGCCTATGTTCCCCAGCTCGACATCGACGACACCGGCGCCGCGTTCGCGGTCTGCATTCTCGACGAGAAAACCGTGGTGATCGTCACC
>CAIPGK010000603.1 GCA_903864575.1 uncultured Chloroflexota bacterium | reverse complement strand
CGATGCTGCGGATCACGCTCGTGCGCAGCACCATCGGGAGGCCGGAAGATCAGGAGCGCACCGTGCGATCTCTTGGTCTGCGCCGGTTGCACCACACGGTTGAGCGGCAGGACAGCCCGTCGATCCGCGGGATGGTGGGGAAAATCCGCCACCTGGTCGTGGTCGAGGAAGTCGCGGCGAGCGAGTAACCTCGCCGCATGATCCCAACGCCCGGTCATCCCGGGAACGGGGGAGAGCAGGACGAACACGATGCCATTGACGCTCGACGATCTGCGTCCGAATCCGGGCGCAAAGAGGAACAAGAAGCGGGTCGGCCGCGGTCACGGATCCGGGTCCGGCAAGACCTCGGGGCGCGGTCAGAAGGGCCAGAAGGCCCGGACCCACGCTGGTGTCGGCCGTGGATTCGAGGGCGGTCAGCTCCCGATCCAGAAGCGGATGCCCTACAAGCGAGGCTTCACCAACGTCTTCAAGACTCGCTGGGAGGTCGTGAACCTTTCCACGTTGGCGAACCTGAACGTTGACGGACCGGTGACCCCGGAGGCGCTTCTCGCCGCTGGCGTGATCCGTGGGCTAGACTTTCCGGTGAAAATCCTCGGGAACGGGGAACTCGGGAAGCGCATCCACGTTCAGGCGCACGCGTTCTCAGCGACCGCAAAAGATGCGATCGAGGCCGCTGGCGGCAGCGTCGCGACGCTGGAGCGGACCGATGAGTGGGCGATCAAGCGACCGCGCACGCGCCGTCTCCCGCTGAGCCGGGAGCTGAAGCAGGCTCGGGTTGGCAAGGTCGGCGGGCCATCCCGCCGCGAAGCGCTGGCGGGTGGCCGGGCGGAGTCCTAGGCCATGTTGCAGGCGGTCGTCAACGCGTTCAAGGTCCCCGATCTGCGGAAGCGCATACTTTTCACCCTGGCCATGCTCATCGTGTTCCGGGTGATCGCTTCGATTCCGGTCCCGGGAGTCGACCGGCAGGCGCTCCAGGATTTCGTCAAGAACAACGAACTCCTGGGGATGCTGAACCTCTTCTCCGGGAGCGGATTGATGAACTTCTCGATTGCGGCGCTCGGGGTTTACCCGTACATCACCGCCTCGATCATCATGCAGCTGATGACTCCGGTCATCCCGCAGTTGAACGAGCTCTCAAACGAGGGCGCGTCTGGCCGCCAGAAGATCAACCAGTACACGCACTGGCTGACTGTGCCCCTTGCGTTCCTGCAGGGGTACGGTCAGGCCGTCCTCTTCTCCCGGCAGCAGAGTCCGACTGGCGGAACGTTGCTGGAGGGCTTTGGCCTGTTCGATTCGGATACGTTCCTTCCGTCGCTGGCGCTTTTGGTCTCGATGACGGCCGGAACTATGCTCCTCGTCTGGATTGGTGAGTTGATCACCGAAAACGGGATCGGCAACGGTGTGTCGATCATCATCTTCGGCGGCATCGTCGCCGGGTTGCCGGGCGCCTTCAGCGGACTCGTGACCGGGAACTCGGTCTCCGGCAACGTGATGGGCACGCTCCTCTTCATTCTCATCGCGCTGATCACCATCGTGGGCATCGTCCTCATCAACGAGGGCCAGCGGCGCATCCCCGTCCATTACGCGAAGCGCGTGCGCGGCAACCGGCAGTATGGCGGAACAACGACGTTCATCCCGTTGAAGGTCAACTCGGCGGGCATGATTCCGCTGATCTTCGCGGTGAGCATCATGGTGTTTCCGGGCTTGATGGCGCAGTTCATGTCGGCCTCGTCAAACGAGAGCCTGCGAAACTTTGGCGGCATCCTCGCCCGGTATCTCAGCCCGACGACTTTTCAGTACAACCTGCTGTACTTCCTGCTTGTGGTCGGGTTCACGTACTTCTATACCATGGTGATTTTTCAGCAGCAGAAGATTCCCGAGAATCTGCAGCGGCAAGGCGCGTTCATTCCTGGAGTTCGACCCGGCAAGAACACCGCCATGTATCTCCAGAAAGTGCTCAATCGAATCACCATCGTGGGGGCGCTCTTCCTGGGAGTCGCGGCGATCCTTCCTTTCATTGCCTCCCGCATCACCGGAGTGAATACGCTCCTCCTGAGCGCAACCTCACTGTTGATCGTGGTGGGCGTGGCGATTGACACCATGCGCCAGCTCGAAGCCCAGCTGATGATGCGGAACTACGAGGGCTTTATCCGCTAGCGCATCCCGCCCCGTCGGATCTTCCGGACGGGGCGGTTCGCGCGTCCGGGAAACTGGACGGGTTTCGGCGCTCCCCGCACTGCGCGGCTGCGCCGCGAGGACAGCTCTCGCGATGAACATCATCCTGATGGGCCCTCAGGGCTCGGGCAAGGGAACCCAGGCGGAGCGGTTGTTGCCCCGGCTTCGTCTCTCTTCAATCGCTACGGGCGAGTTGTTCCGAAATGCCGCCAAGGCCGGTACCCCGCTCGGTCTTCGTGCGAAAGCGCTGATGGAACGGGGTGAGCTCGTTCCCGACGATGTCACCGTCGGTCTGGTCGAGGAACGGCTGGACGCACTGGAGGTCGCGCGCGCGGCCGGAGAGCAGGTCGAGGGCGCGCTTTTCGATGGGTTTCCCCGAACCCTCGCGCAGGCACAGGCGCTGGACGAAGCGCTGGGGCGGCGCGGCCAGCGTGTGGACGG
>CAIPGK010000602.1 GCA_903864575.1 uncultured Chloroflexota bacterium | reverse complement strand
GCTGAAGGCGCTCACGCCGAAGATGACCGACGGCTCCTCGATCCTCTTCGTGACCAGCACGTCGGTGCGGCAGCCGATCGCCAACCTCGACTCCTCGAACGTGCTGCGCCCCGGCGTGGCCGCGCTGGCCAAGACGCTCGCGCGCGACCTCGCGCCGCGCATCCGGGTGAACAGCATGGGACCGGGCCGGTTCGATACCGACCGCGTCCGCAGCCTGGATCAGTCGCGGGCGGAGGCGCAAGGCATCACCCCGGACCAGGTCAAGGCGCAGGCCAGCGGCACGATCCCGCTGGGCCGGTATGGCGACCCGCAGGAGTTCGGGCGGTTCGCCGCTTTCCTGCTCTCGCCGGCCGCCTCCTATGTCAGCGGCCTCTCGGCCATGATCGACGGCGCAATGGTGACGGCCCTGCCGTAACCGGCGACTCCTGCCACGCGCCATGTCAATGATCCCGAGTCCGGGCGCAGTGTTCACTGCGTCCGGCCCGGAGATGGCTGGTGACGCCGCCCCGGCCTGTTTCGGTATTCAGCAGAACGCCCCGGGCTGATGGGCAGGCAAGGCGCCGGGCGTCATTCCAGGTCCGGATTCAGACCCCCGGCGGCAATGTCCAGTATGGCTCCACCCTTAACCACGCATCACTGAGCCCTTCGATGATGATCTCCCCCTTCGCAGCCTTGAACTGGGTGGTACCGTTCGGCAAGAACTTGCTGATGTGCTGCGCCCAGTGATAGTGCCCATCGACCCGCTTGCTGAACTGTGCCCCAAGATAGCCGTCGAGCGAAATCGCGTGAGAGAAACGGTAGGTGCCGCGAGACGCTATGCCATACATCGTGACGCGCATCACCGTCCTCGCGGGAACAAGAATCTCCTCCTCGAGTTTCACAACCTGTCGCTCATCGGCGGTGTAGTCGCCCGTCACGCCGTAACTGATCCGTGTTCGCCCGCCGATATCGAAATCGCGGTCGATTGTGCCTTTCCCCGCAATGAGTATGTCGTCGCTGCGAAAGGTGGAGCTCATCTTCACGGTGACGGTCTTTTTGTATGACCCCACCAGCACCGCGTACTCCGTCGCTTCTTCTTCGTAGCTCCAGTTTGTCACACCCCACTCAGCGAGCACGAAGGCCGTCCCGAGTGGGGAGCGCCACTCCTTGAGCCATTGGACGGGGCCCATGACCTTGTGGGCTCCCCAGTTGTAGTGCATGCAGATCGACTGGGGATCATGTGTCTGCTTGCAGTTGTCGCTGATTTGCCCGTAGGCGCCGGTCGACACCCAGTCATTTATGCACACCTTGTCCGGAACCCGGGTTGCCAGACCGAACAGGCGACGGAACTGGTGCTTGATCTCATAGCCGCACTTGCCAGACACAATGCCGAACTCCTTGAAGTCCAGCGGCTCAGGCGGCGCCGGGGTGCTTCGGTCTCCCGATTTCACGACGGGACCAGGCGCATCCCCTTCGCTGCCGCGCTCCCCCCGCGCGACCGGCGTCACCCCGGCAATATCCGGCGAGGCGCCAGCAGAATCACGCCGCAACGGTAACGCCGCCACCCCGGCCGTCAGCAACCCGACGATCCCACGCCGCGTCGATAACCGCTGCAAACACCGGCTGCGGGCATCGTCGCCGACAGCCTCGACCCGAACCTCCGGCCACCCCTTCGTGGTCTCGCTCATCGGCTCTCATTCCTCTCCGGCGGATGGATTCCCGCCGCCTCGCGAGCAGGGCTTCCCGGTCACGGCTTCACCCCGAAAATTACGTCCAACCTGTGCAGCTTCGACTGATGCCCGTCCGTGCGGAGCGTGCCCCATCGTTCGGGCGACGCCGATAGCACCCGTGGTCCCCGGGTCCCTGAGGGCCAGATTTCTGGCGCAATCCACAGGAGTATGATGGAACTGTTCAACATGTTCCAGATTGCCATGGTCTCTGGCGGGACGCTCAGGTCCTGCTGAAGGTCTTTCTACGCACAGAACCCGTCCCGGCAGACGCCGCCGCAGCAGACGGCATCGCCGCCGAAGTAGCAACTCGCTCCCGCATCGAGGCAGCAGCGGCCGCTGACGCAGCGGGACGGTACCGGGTCCGAGCAGCATTCGGCATCGCAGGAGCAGGTGGTGTCGCCGGAGATGGCCGACTTGCGGCAGAAGCCGTCGGCGCAGTAGGTCGTGCCGGGGGCCCTGTCGCAGGCCCCCGGCTGGCTGTTGTGCCGGATGAGCGGGAAGCATCGAGCGCCGCAGGCGACGGACGTCTTCCCGCCGCACGCGCAGACCCCCTTGCGGCAGGCGCCACCCGAGCAGCAGGCGGACTGCCGTGTGCATGCCGCGCCCAATTTCACGCAGCGCTTCGCCTCGGCGCGGCCGGCAACGGCCACTCCAGCGAGGGGAGTGAGCAGGGCAGCGAGCGCAGCCCGGCGAGTGAGCCGTGAACCATTGGCGGTGGCAACGGCGCGAGCGAGATGATCGAGGCGAGCAGTGTCCATGGCGAGGTCCCCCAGGAGTAGACGAGCGTTCCTGTCACTCGCCATCATCAACCCCGGCGAGTGCGGCGGCATCGGGAAAATGCGGGAAATCGGCCTCGCTCAAAGGGGGGAGGCGACGGGGTACACTCCCGCTGTCGAGTTGGCGTTCCTCATCCAGATCGCGCGGGAGGCAGTGCACCCATGACCGTCGCAGAGCCGGGCAGCGCCCGGACCGCAGCCGGGGGCCCGCGCCCCTCCCTGACCGAGTTGCAGCGGACAAGCATCGAAACCCGCCGGCTGATCATGCAGTCGATCCATACCGCCGGAGCGGGGCATGTCGGCGGCCCACTCTCCGTCACCGATCTGCTGGTCAACCTCTACTTCGACCGGATGCACCTCGACCCCGCCCAGCCAGACCTCGCCGATCGCGACCGGCTCATCCTCTCCAAGGGTCACAGCTCCATCGCGCTCTACACCGTGCTCGCCCTCCGGGGATACCTGCCGGTTTCGGAACTTGCGACCTTCGACGCCGCCAACTCACGCCTGCAGGGCCATCCTGACATGACCATTCTGCCCGGGCTCGACATGAGCACGGGGTCGCTCGGTCAGGGGCTATCGCCGGGGGTCGGCATGGCGATCGGCGCGAGGATGCGCGGGCTGCCTTTCCATACATGGGTGATCCTCGGCGACGGCGAGATCCAGGAGGGGCAAGTCTGGGAGGCGGCCTTCACCGGCGCGCGCTACGGTCTCTCCAACCTGACCGCCATCGTGGACTACAACAAGCTGCCGCAGTACGGCTGGCCGCATGAATCCGGCCACACGCGTGAGACCCCGATCGAGGACCCCGGCGGCAAGTTCGCCGCCTTCGGCTGGCACGTCGTCGAATGCGACGGCCACGACCACGGCAGCATCCGCGCCGCCTGCGACGCCGCGCTCGCCCACACCCACGGGCCGACCTGCATTGTGGCCCACACCATCAAGGGCAAGGGCATCTCCTTCTCCGAGGGCGACTACCTCTGGCACGCCAAGGTTCCCTCGGCCGCGGAACTGGAGCGCGCCCTTGCCGAACTCGACGCGCAGGAGATTGCGCTGGAGGGCCGGGCATGACCGCGACGCCGACGATTACCCCCACCGTTCCCCTCGCCGACGCGCCGCTCGAGGCGCTTCGCGACGCCTGGGGCAATCATCTCGTCACCCTCGCCAGGGAGTACCCGGATCTGCTGGTGCTGGATGGCGACCTCGCCAACAGCACCCGCGCCGACATCTTCAAGGATGCCCTGCCGGACCGGTTCCTCGAAATGGGCATCGCGGAGCAGAACATGCTCGGCGTGGCCGCCGGGCTCGCCACGGTCGGCTACGTGCCGTGGATCAGCACTTTCGTGCCCTTCCTCGTCAAACGCGCGCTCGACCAGATCCGCGTCGTCATCGCCCAACCCCATCTCAACGTGAAGATGTGCGGCGCATATTCCGGCATCCTCACCAGCAAGACCGGCAAGACCCATCAGAGCGTCGAGGATCTCTCCATCATGCGGGCGATGCCCGGCATGGTCACCATCGTCCCGGCCGACGCCAACGAACTGCGCTCCGCGATGGACGCCATGATGCGCCATGACGGGCCGATGTACCTGCGGGTCACCCGCGACGCCAGCCCGGTCATCTTCGGCCCGGATCACCGTTTCGAGATCGGCCGCGGCGTGCTGCTGCGGGACGGCGGCGACGTGGGCATCATCTCCACGGGCGTGGAAACCATCCGCGCGCTCGAGGCCGCCGATCTGCTCGCTGCGGATGGCATCTCCGCCAGCGTGCTCCACCTGCCGACGATCAAGCCACTCGACGTCGAAGCCATCGTGGCCGTCGCCGCCCGTACCGGCCGCATCGTCACCGCCGAGGATCACACCGTCATCGGCGGTCTCGGCGGCGCCGTCGCGGAGACCCTCGCCGAGCACCACCCAACCCGGATGCGCCGCATCGGCTGGCAGGACGTCTACGGCGAATCCGCGCCGAACGACTTCCTGCTGGAGAAGTACGGTCTCTCCGCGCGGCACATCGCCGAGGCGGCGAAGGGGTTGATGTAAGGGATCGCCAGCACCTCATTCCGGGGCAGATGCACATGGGGCGGCCAGTTTTCGGACTGGCCGCCCCGGTTCATTCCCCGGGGTCGATCCCGAGCGTCTCCGCGAACTCGCGCGGGGTGAGGATGCGAAAGGGAAACTGCCCGTCGAGCACGAGAAGATCGCGGTCGCCGGTCACGAGGTGGGTCGCTCCGCAGACGCGCGCTTCCTCCAGCAGGTAATCGTCGCGAGGATCCCGACAAATCCGGGGCACGGGATCGCGGGGCGGCAGGCAGCGTCCGACGCCGATGCCCAGCACCGTGAATAGATCATCGATCTCCTCATCGGTGGCTCGTGAACGAATCTTCGGGTTTCGCTTGACAACATTCAGCACTTCGAGGCGAGTCGAGACGGTAAGCACTGGAATGAATGCGCCGGAAATCGCCAACTCGACGACCAGGTTCATCAGGGAACTGCGGCGTTCCCCGGCCATGAGCATACTGATTACGACGTTGGCGTCGAGCAGTGCGACGCACTCCACCTAGCTCGCTCGCCTGCGCAGACGAATCGCCTCTTGCCGAATCGCGTCATCGACTTCCTCGGTGACCTCGCGCGCAAGTTCATCGAGTTCCTCGTCGGACATGTCCGAAAGTGCGTCCCTGAATGCGGTGTATGCCCTTCGCCAGCGAATCAGAAGCTCCTGCCGCTCCTCCGGCGTTGGCTCGGTGTACTCCATTGCTCGCCTCCTGCATCCATCGCGCGAACCGAACGAGTGGACACAAGGCAATGATAGCGCGCGAGGCCCTCGCGGCTGGACATCCGTGGCTCGGCGGCCAGTGGCGGGGCGCCTGCCCGGTTCGGGCAAGCGCCCCACCCCGGTCGGCCTCGAGCTGCAGCGCTTCGCCCGGAACGCGGTCTCGACCAGCCGCCACTCGGACACGCTGTGGCTCCGGTTGTCCGCCACCAGCACCGTGCGGCCGTCGTCGGTGACGGACATGCCCGTCGGGAGGACGTAATCCGCCTGCGTGCCGAAGGTTGTATGGTTGGCCCACGAGGAGCCGTCGCGCATCCATACGGAGATGCGGTTCTTGTTGGTGTCAGCCACCCACGCCGTCTGGCCAGCGGGCGCCACGGTGAGGCGGGTGGGGTTCCGGAGTTGCCCGGGACCACTCCCTTCGCCGCCGAAAATCGCCTGGTTCCGCCACTGGCCGCCGCCCTTCCTCCAGACGGAGACCCGGTTGTTGTTCGAGTCCGCGTCGCCAACCGACCGGCCGTCCGACGAGGCGTAGACGCCGTTCGGGTAG
>CAIPGK010000601.1 GCA_903864575.1 uncultured Chloroflexota bacterium | reverse complement strand
CTGATTCTCAGGACGAGCCGGCTGTGGCTCGGCCTGTTGGCGGGAATGCTGGCCTTCGCGGCGCTGCGGCTGGCTGGAACCTAGCCGGATTTCCCGGGCATCACCCGTGCAGGCATCATCGTTGTTGGAACATGACAACGAACAACCGGACTGCGATCAGATTCCGATCGCTGCCGAAGCTGCGATGACGGATTGGAGTTGGGGGAACGGTTCGCAACGAATTCGACCGCGTGACCTTTGCCTTGGGTGAGGCGCCCGACCGCAGGGCGGGGATCAAGGCCACGGTTGCCGGGCTGGTGGCTGCCACGGTGGGCGGAACCGCCGCCGCCAAGCAGCGTGGCCGGAGAACGGTGGCCGCGGCGCGGGCGCTACCGCGAGGCGAGCACGGGACGGGAAGGATCCTGCGCCGATAGCTCGCCCGGAGACCCCCGGAACGGAGCGGTCATCCCAGGCGAGTCCGCGCGGGCGCATGGCGCGTCCCGGGTGTGGCGATCAGCGGGCAACCGGGGATGCCGGGACGGGCGATGCGATCCCGCCGTGATCCTCGAGCCATCCTGTTATCCCGGCGGCAATGGCGGCTGCGATCTGCTGGCGGCGCGCGCCGTCCGGGGCGGCGAGGCGGGCCGCCTCCTCCGGGTTGGAGAGAAAGACCGGTTCCACGAGGGCCGCCGGCATCTTCGCAGCGATCATCCCGCCATTGCGGAGTTGGCGCAGCCCGCCGTCGTAGATGTTCCCCGTCGCCAGCGATGCGGCCATTGCGTCCTCCATCGCCTGCGCGAAGGGGATGTCGCTTGCATCCGCGTAGAGGGTGAGGACGTGGTTCGGGACGGGGTCCGAGACGCTGTTGTGGTGGACCGAGACGAAGACGCGGGCGTTGCAGGCGTTGGCGATGCGGCCGCGCTGCCAGGTGCTCATGCCGGTCACGTTGTCCTCGCGGGTGAGGGCGACGATCAGGCCGCGATCTCGCAACAGGGCGGCGGTGCGGTTGGCGGTATCGAGGTTGAGATCGCGCTCGACGATCCCGAAGGCGGGGTTCGCCGCGCCCGGTTCCTCGCCGCCGTGGCCAGGATCCAGGACGACATCGGCCCTGGGAACCGGGCATTGCGCGGAGGGGCCGCGCAGCCAGAGGACGACGACGGCGATGGCCGCGGTCGCAAGCACCAGGGCGATCACCAGCGGCAGCGGGACGGCACGTCGCCGCTCGGTGTGTGGCGGGTCCGTCACGTGTCTACTCGATGGGCAGGCGCGGCGGGTCGCCTGCGAGGCGCAACAGCTGGAGCAGTCCGATCATCGTCTTGCCGTCCTCGACCCACGCCGCGCCGGGTTCGACGAGGCTCGCGATCTCCGCGATGGGAACGCGCTCCAGCACGATGGATTCGTCTTCATTGGCGACGTCGCCGACGGGACGGCAACCGGTGGCGAGAAAGAGCTCCATCCGCTCGTTGGTAATGCCGGGGGAGGAGTAGTAGCCGAGCAGGGGCGAGAGGTGCGCCGCCTCGTACCCCGTTTCCTCCAGCAGTTCGCGGCGAGCGGTTTCGATGGCTGGTTCGCCCGGTTCCCGCGTGCCTGCCGGGAGACCGAGCAGGGTCCTGTCGATACAGTGGTGAAACTGCCGCATCATGACGACGCATCCGTCGTCTGTCACCGCGACGATGGCGACCGAGCCGGGGTGCTCCAGGACCTCGCGGACGCTCTCGCGGCCGGAGGGAAGTCGCACATCGTCCACCCGCAGGCGAAGATGCTTGCCGTCGAAGCCGCGACGGCTGGCGAGAGTGACGGTATGGGGTGGTTCGCGATGCATTGCGGCGGTTCCCCGGTTGCGGCCATTCGGGAACAACGAAGGCGGTCCACATGGGGACCGCCTTTTGGAGGCGCCAGGCGGATTCGAACCGCCGATCAGGGTTTTGCAGACCCGTGCCTTACCGCTTGGCTATGGCGCCGGACGACGCGATATCGCGTTCCAGCGACCGTGAGTGTAGCACGCCGCCGGAATTGGGAGAAATGGTCAGGTGTCGCGTCCGGTCAGGGCATCGAGTGCTTCCGCCAGCAGGGCGGGGAGGCTCGGCGCGAGGTCGATCCGGGCCGTGACACCGGGGGCGGAGACGCGAATCTGCTCGATTCCGGCTGCTCTCGCCGCGTCGATGATCCGCTCGGCAGCGCCGTCATCCCACCCTGAGGTCTCGGCCCGGAGACCGGGGCGGAGCACGAAGCTTCGCGGCAATTCGCGCACCGAATCCGGTCCGAGCAGGGCGCGGGAGGCGAGCGTCGCCGCCCGCGCGGCAGCGGGATCGACCCGCTCGAAGCGGAGGATGTCGCCCGGCGCAAGTTGGCCGAGGCGGTCGAGATCCGCGCCGATGACGGTCGCGATTTTCGGGTAGCCGCCGACCGTCTGCCGGGCCGGAAGGAGCACGATGGGCTGACCGTCGCCGGGAACCTGCACCGCGCCGGCCGCGATGCCCTCGCTGATGGTGTCCGCGCCGCGCGAGTGGGTGACGGGCTCGCCGGCCAGTCGCAACCCCATCCGGTCGGAGCGGGGCGTGACGGCGAATGGGGCGGAGAAAAAGGTTTCGATTCCCCCGGCGGTGAAGCGGTCATCCTGCGGGCCGAGGACGGCGCGGAAGGGCAAACCGTCGTTTGGCCTCGGCGCGGGGATCACGAGGCGGCGTCGCAGCACGGCCTCGTGATCCGGCGCGGGGTCGCCGAGTGGCAGGGCATCCCCCGCCGCGAGGGCCTTGCCCCCGACGCCGCCGATGCGCCCGAAAAGGTCGGTGCTCCTGCTGCCCATGACGGGTGCAATGGCGATTCCGCCGTCGATGCACACAAAGCTGCGCAGCCCGCTCCCGGGGCGGACAGGGTGGATGAAGGTCAGCAGATCGCCCGGTTCCACAGCGGCCGGTTCCCAGCGCGGGAGTTCTTCGCCGTTCAGCCGCGGACCGAGGTCCGCGCCGGTGATGGCGATGAGGGCGGGGGCGTCGAACCGGATAGCCGGTCCGGCCATTGCGCACTCGATGGCGGCTGCGCCGGGATCATTGCCGAGCAGGCGGTTGCCGAGGATGAGCGCGCGCCGGTCCAGCGCGCCGCCGGGGGTGACGCCGAGGCGCATCAGACCCGGCCTGCCGAGGTCTTGCACGGTCGAGAGCGCGCCGGGGGAGAGGATGGTGAGGCGGCGGGCGCGATCCGGGGTGGAGTCGCTCGAATGGGCATCGCTGGTCCGGACAGGCGATTGCGTCGCGGTGGGCTGATCCTCGGGAACGGGAACGAAGCGGACCCG
>CAIPGK010000600.1 GCA_903864575.1 uncultured Chloroflexota bacterium | reverse complement strand
GAGAAATTCGTCCTTTCGCCGCATGAGCCGCCGCTCACGGTGGCCGAGGTATCGCCGCATCCTTACCCGAAATTCGACTGATCTCGCTCCTACTTTCGTGATCTCCACCATCGTCTGCTGGTGTCCCCGGTTAACGCTGATCCACATGCTGCCGACCATCAGGTCATCCGTCATCGCATTCCGCATCCCATATCCCAATCTCAACCACTACGCCGGAGTCATGCACACATGCGAACTACCTGGCGGCGCACTCCGCCTGATGCGTTCACACGTACTACAACGCGCCATGTAGCCTATCGATTACGCTGATTCCCGCCGGATTTACCGGAGAAACAGGAAGCCCCGGCCATCAGGCGATGGCCGGGGCTCCGGTTCGGCGCGGGACAGCGGGGCTGGCCGCTGGGTCCCGCCCGAGCGATCAGAACGGCACGTCGCCACCGCCCTGCGGCCCGCGCGCCTGCTGGTCGCGCTCCCGGCGGGCGCGGAAATCGCCGCGGTTCCTGCGCTGCTGGGCGGCCTTCCAGATCTGCTCCTTGCGCACCTCCTCGGAGAGCGGGCCCGCCTCCATCGAGGCAATCATGTACGACACGTCCGCCAGGTCATCCATGACCTCCGGGATTGCCGGGGCGCAGGCAAGGAAGAAGTTCGCGCTCGCCGCGTGGCGGTACGCGGCCTCGCGGTTGCCTTCACGTTCAGCCTCGAGCGCCTTCTTCTTGTCCCGCGCCGCGCGCTGCAGGGCAATGACCGCGGCGGCTTCGTCATCCTGCGGCGCGGCGGCAACGGCATCCCGCGAACCGACCGCCAGCGGAGCGAGCGCGATCGTCTCCCGCTTGCGGGTATCCGCGGCCGGATCGCTCCAGGCGGCCGCGACGCCGAAGCTGGCCTCGGACCCCGTGAACCCGGCCTGCACGCGGGTCTCGAAGACGATGTCCAGCGTCTCCCCGGCCGGGATCTCGCCGAGCTCCATCGTCCACACCCTGCCCTCACGCTCGGCCGGGAACGTGCTGACCGGGCGGACATGCACGCCCTCCGGGCAGGTGACCGTCACGATCATGCCCATCGCCACCACGCTGAGCAGTTCCTGCAGCTCCTTCTCGAAGAACTCGCGCAGGTCCTCCGCGCCGCGGAGATACTGGAAGTTGCCGCCGCCTGCCTCGGCCATCGCGCTGAGCAGAAACTCGTCGAACCCGTGACCGAGCCCGAGCGTGGTCGTTCCCACCCCCATCTGGCGCAGCTGGTTCGCATGGCGGCCCAGTTCACGCGGGTCACAGATGCCGTCGTTCGCCTGCCCGTCGGTCAGCAGGATGGCGCGGCGGACGCGCGGCGCAGCCAGCGCCTGGTTGATCCCGACATTCGGATCCAGCTCCCGGCAACCTGCGAGCCAGCCGCTGCTCAGGTTGGTGCCGCCTCGGGCATCCACCCCGACCAGCGACATACGGATATTGGTCTTCACCCGGCTGGTTGCCGGCTCGATCGCCTGCAGCAGGTCGACCTCGTTGTCGAAGACGACCAGCGCGGCCCGGTCCTCGTCGCGCAGGTGACGGCAGGCCTCATCGACGGCCTGCTTGGCGAGTTCGATCTTCTCCCCGCCCATCGACCCGGAGCGGTCGAGAACGAAGGCGACATCGGTCGGAGTGCGCCGCTGGGTCTCCGGGAGCGCGGGCGCCTGGATGCGGATGCGGAAGGCGGCATCCCCGCCAATTGCGGAGACCGGCTTGTCCCAGCCCGCCCCGAAGGTGACGTTTCCCGTATTCGTTGCTGCCATGACCTTTCCGCCTCCTTGCATGGCGCACGACCTTACGGGGGCCATCCCGCGATCGGATGCCCACACTCGTGTCGTGTCGCCTGATCTTCGCGCCGCCGAACCCCGCGGCGCATCGGGAAAACCCCGTATTCGTCATCCCGCGCGGCCGGCCATCCGCTCCGTCATACCCACCGGCAGCCGCACGCGATCCAGTACCTGATGCCGCGCTAGCGCAACACCTTCCGCGCCCAGTTCGCGAGCCATTCCAGCTTCTCGCGGTTCCTGCGCCAGGCCCGGTCGGAGACCATCAACTCGATCTCCTCGCCGAGCGCGACCCTCCGCCATGCCGGACCAGCCGCCTGCTCGATCTCCGGCCGTTCCGCCGAGACACGCTCCAACCGCCGAAGCCTGGTCTCGGAGAGCATCGACGGGAGCACCCCCTCGACCCTCATCATCGGAGCGGTCTCCGGCTCCGCCTTGCTGAAGGCTGCGCCAGAGCCGGCGAACGCATCCAGGGCCTCGAACGGAATGTCCCCGGCCTCGGACTCGAACTCGGTATCGGTGGTGGCGTCGGCATCGTCGAAGTAATCCGCGTCGAGCCGGACATCCGGCGCGAGCCGCGCGTGAAACGACGCCTGCGGGCCTCCCATCGACGCTCGCGGCGCGCGGCTTTCCCGCGCGACCCGCTCGACATAGGACGTCACCGTCCTCGGACTGCTGCCGCCACGACGCTCCCACGTCGCAGGGTCGAACAACTCCGGATCGCTCAGGGCCAGCAACGCCGGCAACTCGCGGTCCTCCACCCCGTCGAGCCGGCGGCGGATTTCCTTGAGCGGCAGGTACGCATCCTTCAGCCGGCCGATCAGCTTCAGCCGGTCCAGATGCGACGGCGAGTAGTAACTCGCCGGTCCCGATCCGTTCGGCGGCGGCAGCAACCCCTCCGCGATGTAGTAGCGGACCGTCCGCACCGACACGCCGGCCCTGTCCGTCAGGTCCGCCAGGCTCAGTCGAATGTCGCCGTTCCGGTTCCGTTCACCCATCGGGGATCTCTCCCACCGCGTTGCTAATGTAGCAGCGCGACGTTTCACTGTCAAGTGCTGTCATGACGCTTCCACTGTCATCTTATCCGGGCCCGTCCATTGCTACAATCCACCCATGACCTTCAGCCGGGGTTCCTCCCGGTCCGCTCGACGCCGCGAGGATTCCCCGTCATGTCCGCCTCCGACCATCCGGGCGTGCCCGCCACGCAGCCGCTCTCCGGCGTTCGCGTGCTCGATCTCACCCGCGTCATGACCGGTCCCTACTGCACCATGATGCTGGGCGATCTCGGCGCGGACGTCATCAAGATCGAGATGCCCGGCCGCGGCGACGACACCCGCGCCTGGGGGCCGCCCTTCATCGACGGCGAATCGGTCTACTTCATGTCCGTCAACCGCAACAAGCGTTCCGTCGCCCTCGACCTCAAGAGTCCCGGCGGCCAGGACGCCCTCTGGCGGCTCATCGACACCGCCGATGTGCTGGTCGAGAACTTCTCCCCCGGCACCCTCTCCCGGCTCGGCTTCGGGTACGAGGCCGTCAAGGCCCGCCGCCCCGGCATGATCTACGCCGCCATCTCCGGCTTCGGCCAGTTCGGCCCGGACTTCCAGCGCGTCGCCTACGACCTCATCGTCCAGGGCATGAGCGGCATCATGTCCGTCACCGGCCACCCCGACGGCCCCCCGACCCGCCTCGGCGTGCCAATCGGCGACATCGGCGCGGGCATGTTCGCCGCGTTCGCCATCGCCTCCAGCCTCTATCGCCGCCACCTGACCGGCGAGGGCTGCTTCATCGACACCTCCATGCTCGGCGGCCAGGTCGCCCTGCTCACCTACCAGGCTGGCGGCTACTGGGCCAACGGCGCGCCTCCCGGCCGCGTCGGCAACGCCCACACCATGATCGCCCCCTACGACACCTTCCAGTGCCTGGATGGCTTCGTCAACATCGCCGTCGGCAATGACGCGATGTGGCAGCGATTTTGCGACGCCATCGAACGCCCGGACCTGAAGGATCATCCGGAATTCGCCACCAATGCCCAGCGCATTACCGGAAAGGCGGCCCTCTATCGCCAGATCGAGCCAACCCTGATGACCCTGGAGCGCGACGACATCGTCCGCCGCCTCGACCGCGCCAGCGTGCCCTGCGGCCCCATCCAGGATCTCCACGACGTGCTGAACGACCCGCAGGTCCGGGCCCAGCATCTCGTCCAGCAATTCGACCATCCCGTCGTCGGCGCGCACAATGTCGCCGGCGCGCCCTATCACTTCGACAACGAGCCGGTGACGGCCCGCATCGCCGCCCCCCTGCTCGGCGAGCAGACGCGCGCGGTGCTGGCCGAGGCCGGCTTCTCCGGGGAGGAGATCGACGCCCTGCTCGCCAGCGGCGCCGCCCAATCCCCCTCCTGACCGGGGGCGATCCGTTCCGGGCGGCCAGCGGGCCGTCCACCTTCGACACGCGGGTCCTGCGGCCAGCGCGCCGCTCGCACGAGGAGGCCATCTTGGCCAGGCATCACATCGAACACGGAAGCGGTCTCACCAGCAATCTTCGGGCACGGTTGACCGAACTCGCGGCGCTGCCGCCCGTCCTCGACACCCCGTACCTCACGGTCTGCGTCGACTGGTCGGTCGACGGCGAAAACCCCGGCGCGACCTTCCAGACGGAGGGCAAGGCCTCCCAGCGACGAACCGGCCACGGCGGCGAGGGTGGGGTCACCCGCCGCGCCGGGCGCATAGAGATCGCCCACGAACTCAAGAAGATCGTCGAGGCGGCTGGCATCCGCGGCGACGTCCGCGACAGCCTCGCGGCGGACTCCGAGGCGATCCTCTCCTACCTCGACAACGATCTGGACGGCTCCACGAAGGGTGTCTTCATCGTCGCCAACACCGGCGCGGGCGTCTTCGAGGCGGTCTCCTTCGGCGTTCCCGCCCCGACCGGCGCGGTGACCGGCCCGACCCCGGCCCTCTCCCCGCTCGCCCGCATCGTCGAGGACCACCCCCCCTACCTCGTCTTCCTCGGCGACCAGAAGGACGCGAGCCTGACGGTCGTCACCCGCCACCGCCCGGCTGGCAACCTGACGATGAAGGGCAGCAAATACCCCAAGCACCAGAAGCAGGGCGGCAGCCAGCGCCGCTTCCAGGAGCGCGCCCAGAACCGGATCGACCAGTTCGTCAAGGACGCCGCCGCCGAGGCCGAGAGCCTCATCGCCCAGTACGGGATCGACATGGTGATCGTCGCCGGCGACGAGGTCTTCGTCTCCGCGCTCAAGGCCGGCATCGGCCAGAAACTGCTCGATGCGATCGTCGCCCACGTCAACCTCGACATCCGCGCCACCGATCAGCAGATCCTCGACGCGACGATGCCGATCATCGACCAGGCAGAGCGCGACCGGGAACTTGCCGACGCACGGAAACTCGCCTCCGAGATCGGCGAGGCCGACAAGGGCGCGGGCGACATCATCCCGGTGCTGAAGGCTCTCGTCGCGGGACAGGCCTCCGACCTGATCTTCAACGAGGATTTCCAGGCCGTCGGCTGGGCCGATTTCTCCCTCGACCTCTACGGCCCCGGCGAGGTTCCCGCCGAGCATCCGGCGGGGGGCGATGCCGCGAGCCTCGTCGCGATCGACCTCGACGAGGAGATGGTCCGCCTCGCCCTCCGCGGCGGCGCCGAGATCGAAATCATCGAGACGCAGCCCCCGGTCGCGCAGGGCCATGTCCCCAAGGCCGGCGATCCCCTCCCCCGTACGGAGGCCGCCGGCATCCTCGACCAGTTTGGCGGCGTCGGCGCCCTCCTGCGGTACGCGTAACTGAGGACGGCTGATGGGCTGATGGGCTTATGGGCTTTTGGGCTTTTGGGCAGGAGACGAGCAATGTCGCCCTCCCACAAGCCTATAAGCCTATAAGCCCACAAGCCCACAAGCCCACAAGCCCACAAGCCCACAAGCCCACAAGCCCACAAGCCCACAGGCCCACAAGCCCATGAGCCGACCCGGAGACCCCGCCATGCCCATCCCCTGGCTCACCGACCCCGATCAGGCGCTCGCGGCGGCGCGGGCGGCGCGGAAACCCATCCTGGTCTACGCCGACGGCGAGGGCTGACCCGGCTGCGCCTGGATGGATGCCGTGACGTATCCCGACCCCGCCGCCGCCGAGGCCATCGCCACCCGCTTCATCCCCCTGCACGCGACGGCCGGCAGCCCCGCCGCGAAAGCCTTCCCGCTGCGCCTGCTCTGGCTCCCCACGCTGGCCGTCCTCGACCGCCGCGGCGCGGAGCACTACCGAAGCACCAACGCCCTCGCCGTCCCCGATCTGCTGGACGTGCTGGACATCGGCGAAGCCCTCGTCCGCATGCGCGAGGCAGGCTACGCCGAATCCTCCGCCCTTCTCGCCGCCGTCGAAACCCGCCGCCCCGCCTCCCCCTTCGCCGCCGAAGCCCGCTACTGGTCCGGCGTCGCCGCCTACTTCGCCGCCGGCCGCGACCGCGCCGCCATCGCCCGCGTCTGGTCCACCCTCCGCGCCGACTTCCCCGCCTCCAGCTGGGCCGCCCGCGCAATGACGTTTCACTTCGGTGAGGGTGGGGTGCCGGAGGTGGATGGGTGACGCAGATTTAACCGATGTTGCGATACTCAGGGATAGTCGTCGATTTGCTGTCGCTGTAATCAGGAAGGGTGAGACATCGTGCCGGAACCAAAGTGGTG
>CAIPGK010000599.1 GCA_903864575.1 uncultured Chloroflexota bacterium | reverse complement strand
CGAGGTTCCGACCATCCTCGTGACCCCGGCCAACGTGGCCGAGCTCGAGGCCACCCTTGCGGACACCGTCTTCCCGGTCGAGGGCGAGGCCGAGGAGCAGGCCGCGGCCACCCCGAGCGCGTAATCGACCCGGTCGCCAGCGACCGGCAACCCAGCGCGGCCCCGTTCCGGCTTTCCGGGGCGGGGCCGCCGCCATTCAACCGGGAACACCACATCGGGTATGCGAAAATCACACCCAATCCGAACATGCCGCGCCGGCTCCAGGGTGGACCGGCGCGGCGGCGCAGTGAATCGCGCGCGCCACAGGCGAGGGCAGCTACGCGCCGGCCGCGAGGGCCGGCCAACGACGCGAGGAGACCGAACCGATGAAGCGGATGTTGAACGAAGCGCCCAATTTCCGTGAGGAGATGATCGGCGGATACGTCGCCGCCTATTCCAACATCCTGCGGCGGGTGCCGGGCGCATCCGGCGTGATCGCCAACAGCGCGCCGGCCCCGGGCAAGGTGGGCGTGGTCGTGGGCGGCGGATCCGGCCACTACCCGGCCTTCTATGGACTGGTGGGAGACGGGCTCGCCAGCGCGGCCGCCATCGGCGACATCTTCACCAGCCCGAGCGGCGAGCAGTGCTACCGGGTGGCCAAGGCGGCCGACGGCGGCGCGGGCGTCCTCTTCACCTTCGGCAACTACAGCGGCGATGTGATGAATTTCGGCATGGCCGAGACCCGGCTGATTGCCGAGGGCATCCCCGCGAAGACCGTGCTCGTCACGGACGACGTGCTCTCCGCGAAGCCGGAGGAGGCCGACCGGCGGCGCGGCATCGGCGGGGGCTTCTTCGTCTTCAAGACCGCCGGGGCGAGCGCCACCCGTGGCGATTCCCTCGACACCGTGGCCGAATTGACCGAGCGCGCCAACCGCCGGGTCCGCACGGCGGGCATTGCCTTCGGCGGCGCGACGATCCCCGGCCAACCGGACCCGCTGTTCACCGTGCCGGATGGCATGATGGAGGTTGGGCTCGGCATTCACGGCGAACCGGGCATCCGGGTCGAGGAACACCGGCCGGCAAGCGACATCGCCCGGATGCTGGTCGATGTGCTGCTGGCCGAAGCCCCGAGGGACGCCGGCAGCGAGGTTGCCATCCTCGTGAACGGGCTTGGCGGCACGAAGTACGAGGAGATGTTCGTCCTGTACAGCGGCATCGCTCCGCTGCTGGAGAAGCAGGGCTTCCGGGTCCACGACGCGCAGGTCGGCGAGTTCGTCACCGCGCTGGACACCGCAGGCTGCTCGCTCTCCATTTTCTGGCTGGACGACGAGTTGAAGACGCTTCTCGATGCGACCGCGAAGAGCCCGGCCTTCACCCGAATCGGGCCGGATGTCGCCGTCGCGGCAAGCGCGATCGGCAAGGCCAATGCGGTCGCCACGCAGTTGCATGCGGCGGTGGAGGACTTCACCGAGGCGATCATGGGCGAGGCGGCGGCGGAGACTCCCGGCGGTGTTGCCGGGTTGGCCGCGCGGCAGGCGCTCGCCCATGCACAGGCGGCGGTTGCTGCGATCGAGCAGGAACTCGGCCGGCTTGACGCGATGGCGGGCGACGGCGATCACGGCGCGGGCATGGTTCGCGGCCTGAAGGCGGCGAATGACGAACTGGGTGATCTGCCGCTCTTTGGCGGGACGGCGCGACAGGCGTTCACCCGCGGCGGCACGGCCTTCCAGAACGCGGCGGGCGGCGCGTCCGGCGCGCTCGTCGGAGCGTTCCTGATCGCGCTCGGCAGCGCACTGCCGGCGATCGATGACGAGGTGAAGGCCGATTCCTACGCCCGCGCCATCGCCAACGGCCTGGCCACCATCCAGAAGCTCGGCGGGGCGCAGGCAGGCGACAAGACGATGGTGGACACGCTTGCGCCCTTCGTCGCGGCGTTGCAGCAGGCGTCGGAACGGACCGGTGACATCGCCCAGGCATGGCGCGAGGCGCTGCCGGCGGCGGAGGCCGGAATGCAGGCGACGTCGGAGATGGTGAGCAAGCGGGGCCGCGCCTCGCGGCTCGGTGAGCGTAGCAAGGGCTTCCCCGATCCGGGCGCGACGTCTATGTACGAGATTCTCAAGGCCTTCGGCCGGGCGTTCGACGCGAAGCAGGGCCAGTAACCACGGGATGGACAGGACGTCGCGGGCGCGCCGCGGCGTCCGTCCATGCCACCAGCAAGGGAGATGGGCAATGGCCGGGAAGTATGTCCTCGCGATCGGCGCCGACAACGCCGGAGCGGACCTCAAGAACGCGATCAAGATGGCGCTCGAAAACGACCCGCGGGTTGAAATCAGGGATTTCGGCGTACCCGACTCGAAGGATACAACTGCCTACCCGCATGTCGGGCTGGATGTCGCCGAGGCGATCGCGCGGGGGGAAGCGCGGCGGGGATTGCTCGTGTGCGGCACGGGAATCGGGATGGCAATCGTCGCGAACAAGGTTCCCGGCATTCGCGCGACCGTCGCCCACGATGCGTACTCGGTGGAGCGGTCGGTGCTCTCGAACAACTGCCAGGTACTGACGCTCGGAGCGCGGGTGATCGGTCCGGAGCTGGCGAAGAAGCTGGTCGGCGACTGGCTGGCGGTGGAGTTCGACGAATCGTCCGCATCCGCGGAAAAGGTGGCGATCATCTCCCGGTACGAGGGCAAGACCGGCCGCCTGAGCGACCCCGCGGGGACCTGCTCGTAGGCGTCTGCTTGATTGGAGGACCCACGCGGCGCACCCGGGAGGCCCTGGGCGCGCCGCGTTCGTGCTTCCGTGATGGCCGAACCGCGGGCGGAAACACGCGCTCACCGATGACAGTACGAACAGGGGGCTTTACGGGAGCGCTTTTTTCCGCTAAAGTCGGGGCAAGAGTAAGGCGAAACAGGGCTTCAGCCCTACTTTCGCTCCCCGCAGGCCGCACGGCGCGATGCCGCCCGGCCCCATTGAAAGGAATGCCGCGTGATGGCCCCCGCCGAGTTGTCGTCCGATGACGCCCCCCGTGCGAGCAGGCTGATTGCGGAAGCTCTGGTGAAGCGCCATAGTCCTAGCCGTCTCGCGATGAAAGCCCGACGCATGGGGCTTTCGCCGCGGTTGACGCGCACGATGGTGGTGGCATGCAGCGCTGTGTCGATCGAGCCGCACGACCGCCGAGCGATTCGCCCAT
>CAIPGK010000598.1 GCA_903864575.1 uncultured Chloroflexota bacterium | reverse complement strand
GTCTGCCTCGCCGCCGGCAAACCAGTGATGATGCACGCCACCGAACCGGTCGGCCATGGGTATCCCGGCAAGGGCACAGCGACGCCGGAGCGGCTGCTTGTCTTCATCATCGCCAATCCCGCCTTGCCGATCGTGCTCGCCCACTGGGGCGGAGGGCTGCCCTTCTACGAGTTGATGCCTGAGGTAGCGTCGGCTTGCGCCCTTGTGGCGTACGACACCGCCGCTTCGACGTATCTCTATCGACCGGCGGTGTTCCGGGCTGTGCTCGATATTGTGGGGCCGCGCCGCGTTCTCTGGGGAAGCGACTATCCCGTTCTCGGGATGGACAGGTTTCTGCGAAAGACGATCGCGCTCGGCGAAATCCGGGATGATGAACTGGAGGCCGTGCTTTCCGGGACGGCGCGCCGCGTTTACGGGTTCGAAGGAGGCGAAACGGCATGATCTCGGGACTGAGAGGCCGCATCGACCGGCTGATGCTGGACGCCATCCTGGTGGATGTTGGCGGTGTCATCTACAAGGCAAACACCAGCGCGGCGACGCTCGAGGATGCGGGGACCGTGGGCGACGAGGTGCGTCTCCATACGCATCTGTTCGTCCGCGAGGATCAGATGACGCTGTACGGATTCGCGAGCGAGAGCGAACTCCGTCTGTTTGAGACGTTGATCGGCGTCAGCGGCATTGGGCCAAAAATGGCGTGCGCAATCCTTGGCAGGGTGCGTCCTGACGCTCTCGCCGTCGCCATCGCTCAGGAGAACGCCGATCTGCTCGCGACTGTTCCCGGAGTAGGCAAGAAGACCGCGGCGCGGCTGATCCTCGAGTTGCGGGGCAAACTCGTGCCATCGGACATCGTGGCGGCCGGATCGCCTCCTGCGCTCGCTGACCGCGAGGTGCTGGAAGCGCTCCGATCGCTTGGCTACACTGCAGCGGAGGCGCACAGCGCGGTCGCCCGCTTGCCCCGCGACGATGGACGATCGGTGGAAGATCGGGTCGTCGCGGCGCTGCAAGCACTGAACGAAGGTTGATCCTGCCCTCGGTGGGCTTCCGGGTTACCCGCGGTTCAAGCGACGCTGAATGCTCATGGCGTGCGCGCCGAGACCTTCGGCGCGGGCGATGGTCATCGTCGCGGGACCGAGCTTCTCGAGCGCCTTCCGGTTTGCGGCCGCGACCGAGATGGTCTTCACGAACTCCCCGACATGGATCGGCGAGAAGAACCGCGCGGTGCCGCCTGTCGGCATGACGTGGCTTGGCCCGGTTGTATAGTCTCCGAGCGCTTCCGGGCTGTCCTCGCCAACGAATACGCCTCCAGCATGGCGGACGAGGTTGAGCGCCGCCCATGGGTCTCGGAGCAGCAAGCAGAGATGCTCGGGCGCATAGGCATTCGCGAGGTCGATGGCGGTTTCCACGTCCGGCACGACTGCGATCAGGCCGTTGGCGGCGAGGGATTGGCCGGCGATGCCTGCCCGGTCCAGGCCGGCAAGCTGACTGGGAAGTTCAGCGAGCACCGCATCGGCGAGCGTTCTGGAGGTCGTCAGCAGGATCGCGGTCGCCATTGGGTCGTGCTCTGCCTGCGCGAGCATGTCGGCGGCGGCGAGTTCGGGGTCGGCGCTCTCGTCGGCGATCAGGAGGGTCTCGGTTGGGCCGGGCAACTGGTCAATGGCGACAGCGCCGTAGACCTTCTGCTTGGCGATGACCACGAAGATGTTGCCGGGACCGTAGATCTTGTCGACATGCGGCACGGTGGCGGTGCCGTAGGCCATCGCGCCGATGGCCTGGACGCCGCCGATGCGGAACACGCGGTCGACCCCGGCGATGGCGGCGGCGGCCAGGATGAGGGGCGAGACCTCACCGTCGGCCTGCGGTGGAGAGCAGACGATGATCTCCCGTACCCCAGCGACTTTGGCTGGAATCGCCGTCATCAGCAGCGACGACGGATAGACCGCCGCGCCGCCGGGAACGTAGAGCCCAACCCGTTCGAGCGGGCGGATAATCTGGCCAAGCGCGCCATCCTCCGCCCAGTCGATCCAGGAGGTACGGACCTGTTTTCGGTGAAAGGAGGCAATCCGGTCGGCCGCGATGTCGAGCGCGACGCGAAGGTCGGGGTCGATCGATGCGAGGGCATGATCCCAGCGCTCGCGAGGAACCTCGAGTTCGGCGGAATGGGAGCCGTCGAGGGCTGCTGAGTAGCGGAGAATCGCCGGGTCGCCCTCGTCGCGAACGTCCCGGAGGATGCGGTCGACCACTTCGTCGGCGGTCAGGTCAGCGCCAAAGACGCGGCGAATTCCCTCCTGCGCGCGCGGGGAGAGATTCGGTTCCTCGAATCCGCGCCGCCGGGTCAGGCGGGCGCGGGCCTCGGCCACGTCGGTGACGAGCGTGGGGAGGTGGGGTGCGTTCATGGCAGGGCTCCAGTCGTCGAACTACGGGTCACGCGCGCAATTCGCCGGCCACGCGCTGCTTGAGCACCTTTCCGATGCGATCGCGGACCTTCAGCAGTTCGGCGTCGGTCAGGGCGCGGTCCGGCGCCGTGAAAGTCACGCGATAGGCGAGTGACTTCCGGCCTTCCCCGACTTGCGGCCCCTGGTAGACGTCGAACAGGGCGATGTCGGTTGCAAGCGGGCCTGCGCCGCCGAGCAGCGCGGTCTGGACGTCAGCCGCGGAGGCTGCCTCCTGAACGACGACTGCAAAGTCCTGCTGCACCGGCAGGAAGCGCGGAGTTCGGACCCCGGAGACCGGCTTTGCAGCGTCGAGCAACGCGTCCAGGTCCAGTTCCGCGACGCCGACGCGTGGCGCCTCGATGCCTGCGGCAGAGGCGACGTCGGGGCGAAGTTCCCCCAGCAGACCGATCTGCGTCTCTCCCCAGAAAATCCCTGCGGATCGGCCCGGATGAAGCGCCGGATGGCTGGCGGGCTGAAAGTGGGCAGTGACTCCCGCGCGTGAGAGCACGGATTCGACGACGCCTTTCAGGTCGAAGAAATCGAGATCATCGTTTCCGGCGAATCGGCTTACGCTGTCGCGCTTGCCTGCCATGACGAGACCGGCGATGGTGCGCTCCTCCGGCAATTCGCCGCTCGAAGGCAGATAGACGCGAGCGATCTCGAACAGGCGCGCGCCGGGTTCATGGCGAAGGTTGGCGGCGAGCGATTCAAGCAGCGATGGCACGATTGCGGGCCTGAGAATGTCCCGGTCGCTCTGGAGCGGATTGCGCAGGCGGATCAGTTTCCCGGCTTCGGGGCGATGCAGGAACCCTGCGCCCTTTTCGTCCCGGAACGGGGCGAGTTGCTCGTGTCCGAGCGTCACATAGGTGACGGCCTCGAATCCACCCGCGGCGACAAGGGCCGAGCGGACGCCTCGCGCCATCCTGTAGACCGGATCGCGCCGGACCGGAGCGGTCTCGCCGCGCGGCAGCGTCTCCGGCAGCGTTTCGTAGCCGATCAGGCGCGCGACTTCCTCCACGATGTCGGCAGGTTGGGTGACGTCGCCGCGCCAGGTCGGAATGGTGACATTGAGCCGGTCACCTTCGATGGCTGCGCCAAAGCCGAGGCGGGCGAGCGCGCCCACTACCTGCTCGGAAGGATAGGCCATGCCGAGCAGTCGCTCGATCTCGCCGAAGGGCATGGAGAGGTCGCGCGGAAGAACTGGAACGGGATGGAAATCCGACACGCCGACGAGCCTGGCGCCGGGGCAAAGGTCGAGCAGCAGGCGCACGGCGCGCGCTGCGCCGTCAATGGCAAGGCTCGGATCAACGCCGCGCTCGAACCGCGCGGAGGCGTCGGTTCGCAGCCGGAGCGCCTTCGATGTGGCGCGAATGTTCTTCATGTCGAAGTTGGCGGATTCGAGCACGATCGACGTGGTGCTGTCCGTCACCTCGCTGGTCAGGCCGCCCATCACTCCTGCCACGCCGACCGGCTTCTCGGCGTCGCAGATCAGTAGCATGTTCGGTCCGAATTCGCGCATCTGATGATCGAGGGTTTCCATCCGCTCGCCCGGCTTTGCCCGGCGGATGATGAGCCGCCCCCCGGCCAGTTTGTCGCGGTCGAACGCATGGAGTGGCTGGCCCCACTCGAGCATGACGTAGTTGGTCACGTCGACGATATTGCTGATCGGCCGCAACCCCGCGGCGAGCAGCCGTCGCTGCATCCATGCTGGAGACGGCTCGACCTTCAGTCCCTCGATGACCGCCGCGACATAGCGAGGGCAGATGTCGGGGTCTTCGATGATGGCGATGTCCGCCGGAGCGGCTGGCGCAGCGCTCAGATTTGGAGCGTCCGGAAGCGTCATCGGCTGGTCCGTGAGCGCGGCGGCCTCGCGTGCGATCCCGATCACGGAGAAGGCGTGGACGAGGTTGGGGGTGATTTCGAACTCGATCACCGTGTCGCCGAGATACTCCCTGAGGGGAGCGCCAACGGGAGCGTCCGCGTCGAGCACGAGGATGCCCTCGTGCTCGTCGGACATGCCAAGTTCCTTTTCCGAGCAGACCATGCCCTCAGACTTGATGCCGCGGATCATGCCGGGCTTCAGTGTCTTGAGGACCTTTTCCTCGGTGTGACCGTCGTAGAGCCGTGCGCCAGCAAGAGCAAGCGCGACCTTCTGCCCTTGCGCGATATTTGGCGCGCCGGTGACGACCGTGAGTTGGTGTTCGCCCGCGTTCACGGTAGCCAACACAAGGCGGTCGGCATCCGGGTGGCGTTGGACCTTCTCGACGAGGCCGACGTAGACGTTGTCCCACAGGTCGCCGATGACCTCGAACTTTTCGGCTTCGAGCCCGGCCATCGTGAGCCTGTGGGAAAGTTCCTTCACCGACAACCCGGTGTCGACGATCTCATTCAGCCAGCTGACGGGTACCTTCATCGAGTCCTCCGAGAAGTCGGGACGGATGCGTGGCGGTCGGTCGGGGAGGGGCGGTCAGGACGCGCGAGCGAACTGGCGCAGGAAGCGCAGGTCGTTTCCGGCGAATGCGCGCAGGTCGTCGACCCCGGTCTGCATCATGGTCAGGCGTTCGATGCCGAGGCCAAAGGCGAAGCCGCTGACCTTTTCCGGATC
>CAIPGK010000597.1 GCA_903864575.1 uncultured Chloroflexota bacterium | reverse complement strand
GGCGGGGGGCGCTGTTTTGGCCGGGACCGCCGCTGATCCGGCGGGGTGAGCCTCAAGCCAGCGTGTGGGTATCGCGTGGACACCACACGGGGATCGTTCGTGGTTCCCATCGCTCCGCGAGCGGATGCTGGAGTCGCCGGGAAATGGCCCCGGCGCGATCGGGATGACCGCCCAACCGGCGGCGTCACCCGGCCACCATCCAGCAAGGAGCAACGATCATGGACCAGAGCCGAATTCTTCTGTACGCGCGGACGAGGCAGATCGAGCAGGACAGATCGACCCACCGCGGAGCCCACGAGACGCGACGCGCCGTCGCGTCAATTGACGTGCAACGGCAGTGGCAGCGGCTGGCGAAGGATGGCTCCGGCCAGGCGACGGAGGTGAAGACAGGGTCGTTCGTCATCATGCCTGCGCCCCGGCGTTCGCGCTGGAGCGTGCTTCGCGAGCGCTTCGTTCCCGGCCGCTGCGTTGTGCGGCCGGGCTGAGGGAGAGGCCGGGCGAGTCGACAGCGAGCGGTTCGCCCGGCCGCCGGCGATCGCGGTTGCCGGATCTCGTGTCCCCGTCGACCCGTTTCCCGGCATCCCGTTCCCCGTCATCCCGACGCAGGAGGGATCTCGGCGCACGAGGTGGTAGTGGAGATTCCTCCTTCGTCGGGATGATGACATGACATTCGGGAACCCTTCTCGTGGAATGATCGCCGGAACCGCGCCGCGCGGCGAGGCCGTCCGCACAGGACTGCAACTCGCCGTGCAGCGAAGGCGACAAACGTCTCGGGCGGCCTTCGGCGGTCGGCGGTCGGCGGTCGGCGGTCAAGGGTCGGCTTTCGGCTTTCGGCTCTCGGCGGTCAAGGGTCGGGGGTCCCAAGCAATCTGTCGTCATGCCGAGGAACGTGGCATCTCGTGGGCCCACCGGCGCAGGCGCCCCCCCCTCCCCGGCGGCGCGTTCGCGGATTGCGGCCCCTACCTGACTCCCGACAGCCGACAGCCGACAGCCGACAGCCGATAGCCAATAGCCGATAGCCGATAGTCCACGGCCCACAGTCCCCGATGGGCTACCATCAGCGCGGACGCGCCGGATTGGGCCGGGCGCAGGGAGCACCGCCATGACGACGATGACCGACCCCGCCTCCCCACCGCTGCCGGCGGTCGATCCCGCGCTCGAACGCTCGCTTGCCCTGCTGAAGGCGCTCACCGGGGGCGAACGGCTGCGCATCGTTGCCGCCCTGCAACAGGCGGAAACCTGCGTCTGCGATCTCGAACGGCTCGGGATGGAGACGGCGCTGCTCTCCTATCACCTCCGCAAACTGCGCGAGACCGGGCTTGTGCGAACCCGCCGGGACGCCCAGTGGGTGTACTACTCGATTGATCCGGAGGCGTGGCGCGAGTTCGCCGCGCCGCTCGCCGCCTTCTTCGGCATGCTCGACTTGCCGCCGACAGCCACCCTCGGCGCGGGGTCCCGCGGAGAGGCCTGCGCGGACGACAGCTGCCGCCCGTGATCCCGGCAAGCGGCCGCGTCCCGCGGCGTTGACAAACTCCACCGGATCGCGTTTCATTCAAGCGTTCGCTTGAATGCATTCCGTGGAGGAACACCGCCGTGGCCGACACCCAGACCATCATCACCCCCGACATGCTTCGCGAGACCGTCCGCACCAAGTACGCCGAGCGGGCGCTGCTGGTGAACGAGGGGCGCCGGGCCTCGTGCTGCGAGAGCCTCATCCAGCTGGACGGTTCCGCGCACGATCCCATCACCGGCAATCTCTACAGCGCGCTCGAGGCCGCGGAACTGCCCGAGGAAGCGGTGCTCGCCTCCCTCGGCTGCGGCAACCCGACCGCCCTCGCCGCCCTCGCTCCGGGCGAGACGGTGCTCGACCTCGGCTCCGGCGGCGGCATCGACGTGCTGCTCTCCGCGAAGCGGGTCGGCCCGACTGGCTTCGCCTACGGCCTGGACATGACCGACGAGATGCTCGCCCTCGCCGAACGCAACAGGGCCGCCGCGGGCGCGGAGAACGTGACATTCCTCAAGGGTCACATCGAGGCGATCCCCCTGCCGGAGAACACGGTGGACGTGATCATCTCCAACTGCGTGATCAACCTCTCGTCCGACAAGGGGCAGGTGCTGCGCGAGGCCTTCCGCGTGCTCAAGCCGGGGGGCCGCTTCGCCGTCTCCGACGTGGTCACCCGCGGCGATCTTCCGGAAGACCTGCGCAAGGACATGGAGGCGTGGGTCGGCTGCGTGGCCGGCGCGCTCGAGGAGCAGCAATACCGCCGCCTGCTGGCGGATGCGGGATTCGGGGAGATCGACATCGAGATCACCCGCGTCTACGACCCCCGCGAACTGGCGGCGAGCGTGAGCGGCGAGCTCTCGGCGTCATCCTCCTGCTGCGGCGGGGGCGGCCCGGCGACCGCATGGGACGAGAGCGCCTTCGGTCGCTTCGAAGCCAGCGGCGGGATGGTCGCCGGAGCCTTCGTCCGGGCGGTCAAGCCGGGAGCTTAGACGGCAGCGTTCCTTCATCCCCGAGCCCCTTCTCCCGCTGCGGCAGGTGAAGGGGCTTTTCGCAGGCGCAGCAACGCCAGCCGTTGGGGCGTCCGGACGAACTGCCCGTCCCTCGGAGGAATGAACGGCCTCCCGCAGCCGCGCGCACCCACCACGCGCACGCCCCTCTCCTGCCGCAGCGGGACAAGAGCCTGGGATGAGGGCGGAAACCGTCGGGACATCCCCACCCACTGGCGCGCATCGCCACAATTCATGCGCGCTTCATCCTGACCCGCCATAGTCAGTCATTGACTAATTGACAGCATTCGAACGTTGGCTAGACTACAAACCAGCGAATGAGCGGTCGCTTGAACAAGCCTTCGTTTTATCGAGGTTTCGCTTGACCGAGCGCAGGCTCGAGCGGGCCCTTGCCCGCATCGCCCGCAGGAACGGCGCGGATGCCGTTCACGCTTTGCGCCCAGGAGGGCCGCATGGTCAGCGAAAAGGCGGTAGACCGCCGGTCATTCATCAAATTGTCGGGGCTTGCGGCCGGAGCTGTGTTGAGCGGAGGGGCGGTCGTTCGCGCCATCGTCGGCGCGCGGCCGGTCGGCGCGGCGCCAGCCCTGCAGGCCACCAAGGTGGAACTGGCCTACCCCGACTACCCGTCGGTGGCCATCGCCAACCTGACGGATCTGAAGGTTGGCGAGCCAGTCGCCTTCGAGTACCCGATGCCGGGGCAGAAAAACCTGCTCATCAAGCTCGGCGTTCCCGCGGAAGAGGGGCTTGGCCCGGATGGCGACGTGGTCGCCTACAGCGCCGCCTGTCCCCACATGGGCGCGCCGCTGGATGGCGCCTACAACAGCGAGCGCGCCGTCATGGGCCCGTGCCCGCTGCACTTCTCCAGCTTCGACCTGACCCGGAGCGGCATGCAGATCATGGGCAAGTCGACCCAGCCGCTGCCGCAGGTGGCGCTGAGCGTCGATGACGCCGGCGCGATCACCGCCGATGGCATGTACGGGCTGATTTATGGATGGCCGGCGAACCTGATGAAGGTCGAGGGAGGCAACTGAGATGACACACTCGACCAACCAGGTTCCCCTGCCCCCGAAGGACGCCGAAGTTCACTCCATGGCCTGCCAGTACTGCGTGGTGGGCTGCGGCTACAAGTCCTACGTCTGGCCGACCACCGCGGCGGATGGCGGCCCGGCGGCCGAGGACAACGCGCTCGGCGCGGCCTACCCGGTCGGCCCGCTCTCCGGCCAGTGGATCTCGCCGGCGATGCATAACGTGATCCGCCGCAATGACGGCAAGGATTACAACCTCGTCATCGTTCCCGACCGCGAGTGCGTGGTGAACCACGGCAACTACTCGCGCGGCGGGTCCAACGCGCAATCCGTCTGGTCTCCGTACGGCCCGACGCAGGACCGCCTGAAGTTCCCGATGGTGAAGGTCGGCGGCGCGCAGCAGCCGATCTCGTGGGAGGCGGCCATCGAGATCATGGCCGAGACCATCGGCTACGCAAAGGAGAAGTGGGGCGGCCCCGCGATGGCCATCCGCTTCTACGCGTACCAGTTCTACGAGAACACCTTCCCGATCACCAAGTTCTACTTCGGCAGCATCGGCACGCCGAACGGCGCCATCCACAACCGCGCCTCGATGGGCGGCGAGACGACCGCCCTCTCCGACATCGGCATCGACACCTGGGGCACCGCCTACGAGGACGCCACCAAGGCGCAGAGCGTCGTCGCCTGGGGCGCCAACCTGTACGAGTGCCAAGACATTTTCTTCTCCGAGCACGTCGTGCCCGGCCGCGCGCCGCTGGTCGCGGTGGACCCGCGCAAGACCTTCACCGCGGCCTATGCCGAGGCCAACGGCGGCGTTCACCTGCAGGTCGTCCCGGGCACCGACGTGGTGCTGGCCGCCGCCATCGCCCGGCTGATCCTCGAGAACGGCTGGGAGGACAAGACCTTCATCGCCAACGCGGCGACCGCGGAGGACATCGCGCTCGAGGAAAACTGGCGGCGCAAGAAGTGGGCGGCCCCGTTCGAGGACTACAAGGCCTACGTCATGGGCATGGAGGCCTACACGCTGGAAAACGCGGCGAAGACCACCGGCGTCCCGGCCGAGAAGATCACGATGGCCGCGGAGTTGATCGCCAAGCCGAACGATGACGGCACGCCGCGCAAGGTCTACTTCGCGTTCGAGAAGGGCGCGATCTGGAACATCAACTACGAGACGGTCGGCTCGATCGGCAACCTCGTGATGCTCACCGGCAGCACCGGAGCCGAGGGCCGCGGCGTCTCCCGCGCGGGCGGCCACCAGGAAGGCTACGCCGGCGGCGCGGACTACCCGATGGACCTCGCCACCGACACCTACGAGGGAAACAAGATCCCCAACTACATCGACCAGCACATGGCCGATGGCGAGATCAAGATCTACCACGTCGTCGGCGCGAACCCGCTGGGCATGACCAACTCGGCGCAGTGGTCGCGCGAGACGATCATGGCGAAGCAGGCGGTCATCCCCGGCCCGCAGTCCGCGGACACGGCGGAGATCATCGCCAACTTCAAGGAGCGGATGGACAAGGACGGGATGCTCCTGTTCGCGCAGGACATCTACGAGAACCTGACCACCCAGAACGCGGATCTCGTGCTCCCCGCCGCCGCGTGGGGCGAGATGTCCGGCAGCCGCTGGAACGGCGAGCGCCGCCTGCGCCTGTCCGAGAAGTTCATGGATTCTCCGGGCGAGGCGAAGCCCGACTGGTGGATCATCGCCCAGGTCGCGCAGAAGATGGGCTTCGAAGGGTACGGCTGGGCCGACGAGAACGAGATCTTCACCGAGTCCGCCGGACTCGGCGCGGACTTCGACGCCGCCGCCCTCGGCAAGGAGTACCAGGAGGAGCCAGCCGGGCACGAGTCCCACGCCGCGGTCATCGTGGCCGCCAGGCTCGCGGGCAAGACCGCCTACGAGATGATGAGCGAACTCGGCACCAACGGCGTCCAGCTTCCGGCCCGCCTCGACGCGGACGGCAAGATCATCTCCACTCCACGCGTCCACTCGAACGGCAAGTTCGACGGCGCCGCCGGCAAGCCGATGTTCCTCAAGGTCGGCT
>CAIPGK010000596.1 GCA_903864575.1 uncultured Chloroflexota bacterium | reverse complement strand
GTGCGCTTCACGTGGGCGACGGCGTCGAGGATCACCGGGTTGCGGTCGAGGTCACCATCGGCGATGGCCTTGTCGATCCGGGTGAGCCACTGGTAGACGACAAAGCCCGCGCCCAGATTTGTGTGTCCGACCTCGGAGTTGCCCATCTGCCCGTGCGGCAGACCGACATCCTCGCCGCAGGTGCGCAGGGTGGCGTGGGGATACTCGGCCCAGAGGCGGTCCATGACAGGAGTGTCGGCGGCGAGGACGGCGTTGCCCGGTTCGTCGCGGCCGATGCCCCAGCCGTCGAGAATCACCAGCACGACCGGGCGAATACCCCCGAAGGATCCGGCGCGCGCGGTGGTCATGAACTGGCTCCGTGGTGAGTGTCGGGACGCAAGGAGACCACTATAGCCGAGTGGGGCGCGGGGCCGCCGGGGGCCGGGGCTTGGTAGTCCATGCGACAATGGCGCATGTTGAACAGAAGGCGTCGGCGGCCCTCGCACGGGCGCCGCAAGACCGCGCGAGCGCGCAGGATCGGGAGACGAGAGCGATGGCGTACCGGGTGACGCTGATTCCGGGCGACGGGATCGGTCCGGAAGTTTCCGAGGCGACCCAACGAGTGCTGGACGCCGCTGGCGTTGGCATCGAGTGGGATGTTCGTCAGGCGGGCATGAACGCCCTCGAGAGCCAGGGCGACGTGCTGCCGGAAGCCACGCTGGAGTCGATCCGACAGAATCGGATCGGCCTCAAAGGCCCGATGACCACGCCGATCGGAACCGGGTTCCGCAGCGTGAATGTCGGCCTCCGGCAGGCGCTCGGGCTGTATGCAAATCTGCGCCCCGGCAAGTCGATGGACGGCGTGCAATCCACCTTCAAGGACATCGACCTCGTGATCGTTCGCGAGAACCTCGAGGGCATGTATTCCGGCGTCGAGTTCGATACCGGGACGGTGGATGCCGCCGAGGTGATTGCGGCGATCAATGCCCACAGCAAGAAGAAGGTGGACCCGACGGCGGCCATCAGCATCAAGATCATCACCGACGAGAAGTCCCGCCAGATCGTGAAGTACGCCTTCGAGTATGCGCGGGCGAACAACCGGAAGAAGGTCACCGCGGTCCACAAGGCCAACATCATGAAGTTCTCCGACGGGCTCTTCCTGCGGGTTGCCCAGGAAGTGGCGGCGGAGTATCCGGACATCGAGTTCAACGACCGCATCATCGACAACATGTGCATGCAACTGATGCAGAAACCGCAGGAATACGACGTTCTCGTGATGCCGAACCTGTACGGCGACATCGTGTCCGACCTCGTGGCGGGCATGGTCGGCGGGCTTGGCGTTGCGCCAAGCGGCAACATCGGCCCGGACAGCGCCGTCTTCGAGCCGATCCACGGCAGCGCGCCCAGCCACGCCGGGAAGAACGAGGCGAACCCGACGGCGATGATCCTCTCTGGAGCGCTGATGCTCCGCCACCTCGGCGAGCAGGCGGCCGCGGAGCGGGTCGAGGCGGCAGTGGCAGGCGTCATCCGCGACGGCGACGATGTTACCTATGACCTCCGCGAGGACCGCGATCCGGGCAAGGCGGCGACCACCACCCGGATGACGGACGCGATCATCGAGCGGCTCTGAGGGGCTGTTGGCGATCGGGTGCCAGCAACAGGATGGTGACTTCCGGAGCGACTCCGGAGCGACTCCAGAGCGGCGCGGCCTGATGGTCGCGCCGCTCGGCGTTCGCGGGTGGCACGGGTGGTGCTTCTGCGGAACGGCAGTGGCGCTCGAGACGGGGCGAGGAGCGTGGACATGATCGAGCAGCGGATGACGCGGCGGGCTGCAGCCGGAGTGGCCGCGGCCATCGCGCTTTCGCCGCTCGGCGCCCGGCGGGCGGCAGCGCAGAATCCCGAGGGCGCGGCTGATCCGACGACGGCGCCGGCGGGCAGCGAATCCCCGGCGTTCGGCGCCGAGGTGCTGCGTAGCTTCGGTCTGCCCGAGGCTTCGGTCACCGCCGGACCGGATGGCGTGAGCGCGCCCGCCGAACTCCCGGCTGGTCCTGTGCTGATTACGCTCTCCGCGCCGGCGCCGTGGGTGGCCTATGTCGATGTGCTGCGGCCTCCGGAGGGAATCTCCGGGGAGGACGCGACACGCGCGGCGCTCGACGCAGCGCAGATTGATCTGGCGCAACCGGACTGGAGCTACTTCGGCGGCACGAACACGCCGGTCGAGGGCGGCAGCGCCTCCTTCGCGCTCGATCTCGCGCCGGGAATCTACTCCTGGGCAGTGTCCTGCTATGCCGAAATTCCGGGTGGCGAGGAGACGATGCAGCTGCTCCCACTGACGGTCACCGGGGAGCAGGTCGCGCCGGCCGAAATCCCGTTCACGGTCGACCTCCGGGCCGAGGATGGGCTCCGGTTCACCATCGCGCCCGATC
>CAIPGK010000595.1 GCA_903864575.1 uncultured Chloroflexota bacterium | reverse complement strand
GGATGTTGTCGAACACCGGCGAACTGGGAACCATCTGATCCGCGGGCGGCACGCCCTCACCCGTGAGATCTCTTCCCTCGATCGGATCGAGCGAAAAGGCCGCCCGGGTCATGCGGATGTTGTTGGCGATGTATGGCGCTTCGCGCGTCAATTCGTTCGGTTCGACGACCACTTGCTGGATCGAGGGCGGCAGGAACGTGCCAATCAGCACCGCAACGACCCACCCCAGCGCCGTCAGCGTCAACATTCTGCCGCTGCCACGCCATCCGTGGAAGAAGAGCAGCACCGCAGCCACCACGGAGAGCACGGCAAGCGCGATATGCACCGGGCGCACGACGTTCACGTCGGTGAACCCGCCGCCAAAGGTGAATCCTCGCTGAGAAAAGAGGATATCGAACATCGAAAAGAGGTACCCGGCAGCGATCAGCAGCAATCCGATCGCCACCAGACCGAGTACATGCCCGGTCACGCGGCGGGGAATGGCTCCCCATTCGAGCCGCTCGAGACCGAGTGAAACGATGTAAATCAGGCACACCACGATGGCGGTCCACAAGAGCAGCGAAATCGCACCCCGCTGGACCGACTCGATCGCTGGAAGTCGAAACACGTACCAGGCGACATCACGGCCGTAGATCGGATCGGCAACCCCGAAATCACGCCCGGTGCCGAACAGTCGCCACGTCTCCCAACGGGATGACGCCCATGCCCCCGCCGCAACTGCCACCAACGCCGTCAGCAGGAAGAGCAATCCCCTGCCGATGCGGTTTCCAAACATGCCCGCAGGTCGTTGCAGCATCAGCGCTCGCCCGTTGCGGATCGCGAGCTGCACGTTGAACGCGAAGAAGAGCGCCGCCACCAGCGCCCCAACGGCAAAGGACGCCGCACGCGACACGTACTGCGTCGTCAGCACTTTCCGGAAGCCCATGCTATCGAACCACCACCAATTCACCCAGAAATTGGCGGTCGTCACGAGCAGCCCCAGTAACCCGAAAATCACCAGCGCCGTGATGAGCATGCGCTTCATTTCACCCGAAAGCAGTGGCCCTTGCGGCGCCGTCGGTGTGACTGGCCGCGCCGCCGGCCGGGCGGCATTCGCTGCCCGCTTGAATTTGTCCACGCTTCGACCTCCAGGCCACAACGGCGGCAACCTTCCTCGGCAGCGCCCCGGCCGCGTTACGATGTTCCCAGAAGTCTACTCTGGCAGGGGAGGATCGATTGGAACACGGACTCATGGTCCACAATCTTGGCAGCGGCAGTTCGGGCAATGCCTTGCTCATATGCGCTGGCGACGCCACTCTGCTCATCGACTGCGGCATCCCGCGGACGCGCCTCAAACGGGTAATGGCGGACGCCTCGTTCGGATTCGATCGCCTCGCTGCCGTCGCAATCAGCCACGAACATGGCGACCATGTCAGCGCGCTCGACATGCTGCCGCTGGCGGGCAGCGCGCTGGTCGGTACCCCAGGCACACTCGCCGCCCTCGGGCATCTCGGACGGGCCGGAGAGGCCATCAATCCCGGCGCCGAGACGCGTATCGGCCCGTTCCTCCTGCGCCCCCTCGCGGTGTCCCACGATGCCTCCGAACCCTGCGGCTACTCGATCGGGGTGCACGGGCGCCGGATTACGGTGATGACCGACCTCGGTCGCCCGCCCGAGGACGTCGCCGAGGTGCTGGCGAACTCGCATCTCATCGTCCTCGAGGCGAATTACGACCAGCACATGCTGGCGGCCGGTCCCTACCCGCATCACCTCAAGCAGCGGATCGTCTCCGGCAACGGCCACCTCTCCAACGTTCAGTGCGGCGATCTGCTTGCAGCCGCCTTGGCTGGAACGGCCATCCGGCCGGTCATCTGGCTCGCCCACCTTTCGAAAACCAACACTCGGCCCGATGTTGCCGAGCGGGTGGTGGAACAGCGGCTCGCTCGCGCCGGAATCGACCTTGCTGCGGCGGCCATGATGCGAACAGGCGGCAACGTTTGGCGTGGGGAGCCCGGGTCGGCCCGGCATGTCCGCCCGGTTCAGTTGTCGCTCGGGTTCTGAGACGCGCGATGGCGGTCTACACTGCCGACCATCGTGCTCGGGCGTGGCACCCGCCTCGCCATCCTGGTATCCCCCAAGGAGGCCTGTGTGAATTTCCTGCTCTTGCTGCACGACCGGCTCTCGATCACGGTCATCCTCTTCTGGGGCGCGGTCGGCCTCTGGGGCCTGGTGAGCTGGATTCGCGGAGGTTCGCTCAGCGGGAGCCAGGCCGGCGCGCTTGCAATCGGCGAAGCACTGGTGATCATCCAGGTGCTGGCTGGAGTCGCGCTCTTCCTCGGCGGCCACCGACCCCCAACTTCCACCCATTACCTCTATGGAGCGACCGGAATCCTCGCGATCCCGTTTGCATGGAGCTACTACCGGGTTCGTGACCAGCGTTCGGCCCTGCTGGTCTACAGCCTGATTTCCCTCTTCATCTTCGGCCTTGCCATCCGTGGCATCACCACGGGCTCTCGCTAGTTCCGTGGTTTCACCCGCTGATTCCGAACCCGATTCCCGGCGTCCGGCAAATGTCCGAGTCTTGCCGAGTTTTGTGAGCCACCACACGATGCGAGGCGATACGCTCTCTTTATCGGAGCAGGCGTGCGTGCCCCGCGTTTGGTGACTGAAAGTCAAACACTGGCTCGGCCACCTGCACGAACCGTTGGGGAACGGCGGTTTTCTCCTTTGATTCACGTCAGTTGGCCCAATCCGCGGCCCCGCAGTATATGAGGAACGTACGGCGGTTCCGAGCCATCAGTCCCAGAATGAGGCGACCGGACGATTTACGATTGACACTCCCATCCCCCCCTCCTAGAATCCGACCGTACACGCGAAGCCCGCACTCGCGGAACGCTTGATTTTCGGTGGAAAGGAGCCGTTGTGGAGGCCGAGCAGACGGACTATCAGGATGTGGTGGACCAGGCCCTGCAGCTGGTTTACAGCCATCATCACCGCCTGATCTCGCAACTACATCCGGCGGCGTTCTCGCCGCTCACGCTCGATCAGCTTCGAAAGGGCCCGCTGGGTCAGGACTTGCTTCGGCTGGCAAAGCTCGCCAGGGGGCAGGTCCGGGAACCCAAGGAAGAAGTGCTGGCCGCCATCGATTCGGTCCTCCAGCTCCTGTTCTGGCCCGCCGCGGCGGACGATTATTCGGTTCCCCGGTCCTTCTGGGACACCGAGCTTGGTCGTATGCTGGCGCTTGCCAAGTACCGGGCCTACGACCCGGCCGAGTTGGTGAGCATCGGCAACGCTGCCCAGCAGCTTGGCGTCACCCGTCCGACCATTTATCGCTGGATGGACGACCGGACGCTCAATTACGTGCGTGACGACATGAGCGGCCGCACGTTCGTGGTCCGTCGGGACATCGACAATCTCAAGCGGGTGGCCGCAGAGTTGTCGTCCGATCTGTAACCTGTCGGGAGATCTTGAATGACGGGAGGGCGGCCGGATCGGCCGCCCTCCCGTCGTTGATTTCGATTCTCGCGGTCACGAGCAACGTGGCTCGCACGACCGATGAGACGATGCACGCCCGCCGG
>CAIPGK010000594.1 GCA_903864575.1 uncultured Chloroflexota bacterium | reverse complement strand
CGTGGAGGCATCGGGTGGAGAATGCCGAAGGTTCGCGCACGGGGAAGCTCCTGTATCACTGTATCAATGGCGCTCAGGCGGTTGCGGTCTCGCGGCCAGCCGCTGGCACGAGCATCACTGGCGCCGGCGCGGCCCGAATGAGCTGTTCCGCTACGCTTCCAAGCAACCAGCGCTGGACTCCCGATCGCCCGTGGCTGCTGAGGGCGATGAGGTCACCCGGTTGGAGCACATCCTCGACAGCGACCGCGGGCGGTCCGACCCTGACCTCGGTGGTGGCCGTGATCCCGCGATCGTGGAACAACGCTGCCGCTGTGGCTGCCTCGGTCCGGGCCTCTGCCACCAGTTGGTCGTAGACCTCTTCGTAGATGTCGCCGGAAACGGGCATGACCGCGCCGGGCACGCTGACCGGGGCTATGCTCGTTACGTCGACTGCGGTCAATATGTGAACCTGAAGCCCCTGAGCCAGCGCAATGTCGCCTGCCGCGGGTATGACGGCGCGCGCGGTTTCGGAGCCGTCGTAGGGCAGGAGGATGCGCGTGAGTTCGTGGGGAGTCGTTCCGCCCTCGTCGCCGCGAAGGATCACGACGGGAATCGGGGAGGTCCGCGCGACCCGGTCCGAGATCGAGCCGTGGAGCCAGCGGCCAATCGCGCCGCGGCCGTGGGTCGCAATGACGATGGCGGTCGCGCCGATTGCTGCGGCCTGCTCGACGATCACGGTAGCAGGGTCTCCCGAAGCGGTGAGAAGCGAAACCTTTGCGCCCGCGCCCAACATGGCCGCCGATTGCTTGAACTCAGCCTCGATGGAGGACGCCGCCGCAGACAGGCGCTCCGGGTCGACCCGGCCCGCGAGATGCCCGTTGGCGGGGGTGACCCTGAGCAACACATACGTCGTGTCCGGGCTACCGAGCAGTTTGGCGTAGCCAAGTGCGGTCTCGGCGAGTTCGGAGCCATCGAGAGGTACGAGCAGGGTTGACGCAACATGGGACGACGTCATGGAGAAGCGATCCTTTCACCGGGCATCATGGAGCGTGGCGGGCCTCCTGCCCGGACTCTACCGTAACCGGAAGAATTGTGCCCTCCGCGTGGAAGACCCGGATGAATCAGGTAATCTCGGTGGGCAGGAACCATTTGCGATGGGCCAGCGCACCGAGAAGATCCGCCCGGACATCCGGGTGCGCGATCGAGATGAGCATCTCGGCCCGCTGCCGCAGACTGCGCCCTGAAAGGTCCACGGCGCCATATTCGGTCACGACATACTGGACGTGGCCGCGTGTCGTCACGACGCCGGAGCCCGCCTTGATGTGAGGAACGATCCGCGACGACGCGCCATGTTGGGCAGTGCTCGGCAGGGCGATGATCGCGCGGCCATCGCGAGCGAGATTCGCGCCCCAGATGAAATCCATCTGGCCGCCAATTCCGCTGTAAATGCGGTCACCAATGGAGTCCGCCACGACCTGCCCGCTCAGGTCGATTTCGATTGCCGAGTTGATGGCGGTCATGCGATCGATGCGGCGAATCTCGCGGGTATCGTTGACGATGTCGGAGGCGTGGAACTCGACGAAGGGGTTGCCATCCACGAAATCGTAGAGGCGAGTCGAGCCGTAAGCGAACGATGTGATGATCCGTCCCGGGAATGTCGTCTTGTAGCGGTTCGTAATGACGCCGCGCTCCGCGAGTTCGACAAGCCCGTCCGAAAACATCTCGGTGTGGACCCCAAGGTCCTGCCGGTCATGCAGGCAGGTGAGCGTGGCGTCCGGAATCGCGCCGATGCCCATTTGAAGGGTCGCGCGGTCCGGAATCAGCGATGCGACCACCTCTCCGATCGCTCGTTCGACCGGGCCGATAACTGTTTCTGGCCTGCCTGGCAGCGGTCGATCGGAAAGCACAGCCGCACTGAACCTGGAGACGTGGACGGCAGAATTGCCCATGGTCGCCGGGACTCGTGGGTTGATAACTGCGATCACCTGCTTTGCGCTGTCGATCGCTGCGCGCGCGCAGGCGATTGAGGTCCCCAACCTGCAGAACCCGTGCCGGTCGGGTGGGGAAACCATGACGAGCGCGACGTCTATCGGCAGGTTTCCGTATCGCAGAAGCTCTGGCACCTGGGAGAGAAAGACCGGGGTGTAGTCGGCGCGCCCATCATTGACCGCCTCTCGCACGTTTGCGCCGACAAACAGGGCGTTGTGCCGAAAATGTCCGGCGTACTGCGGTTCGACGTGGGGCGCAGGGCCCTCGGTGTGCAGGGCGACGATTTCCACGTTGCGCAGCGAGTCTGCCCGGCGGACCAACGCGTCGAGCAACTCGTGCGGGGTCATGGCAACTTCGTGCAGGTAGACACGGTCGCCCGACTGCACGAGCCGCACCGCATCATCGGCGGTTATGGGCGAAATACCGGAGACCATCATGTCCCTGCTGCTCCTGCCTTGCCCTGAGCCACCATTCGACCCTCCCCCGAAATGCCGACGGACTGTTGATGTTCTAGAATTGTGACGGTCACGTGGGACCTCGGCGCGATGCCGCGCTCTAGACCAGCCAACGGGAGGATACGGTGAGCAACAACTCTGCGGGCGGCGGCGACGATCTGCGCACTGCCGCTGACCGGCTTCGCCGCGAAGCCGAAAACATCGGCAATCAACTCGACGATGGCGTGGGCCCACATGTGGAGTCCATCACGCCGGAATTGAAGCAGACGATGGACGACATTGGCGGCGTGGTGTCCGATCTTGCCGGCAAGGCGAAGGGACTTCTCGGCTCGCTTGCGGCAAAGGCTGATAACCTGGCCAACGATGCCAGCCGCGCCGTCGATGATGCCGGTTTGGATGCGCGGGCTGCCGTCCGGGACGCGGGCCGCGCACCTGATGATCTGGCCAGCGGTGCGGGCGAGGCGCTGCGCGATGCGGCCCGCGGAGCCGATGACACGGCCTCCCGGATTGCGCGCGGCGCCGACTCGGGCGTCGCAGCGGCGAAGGACGCGGCGAGCAAGGGGAGCGAATGGCTCGAGAAGACCATCGGGATGAGCGCCGATGAGTTGGTCGAGCGAGCACGAGCATATGGCGACGATGTGGCCGATTCGGTCAAGGAGGTCGTCGAAGGAGTCCAGCGGACGGGCGAGCAGGCTCGACGCGCCAAGGACGAGACACTCAATTAGCGCGTGCGGCAGAAAACAGGGAAGGGAGTTGATCATGCAACGAGGCGTATTGGTGCCATCGATGGTGGCGGACCTGTCCCGTGACTGGAAAACGTTGGCGATCCGGGGCGTCATCATCGCGTTGTTCGGCATCGCGTTCCTGGTAGCGCCGGTGACGTCGCTTACCGCGTTCACCTACCTGCTGGCCGGGTTTGCGCTGGTCTACGGCATTCTTGCGCTCATCTCCGGATTCCGATCGCAATCGAATGTGAAGCTGTTGCTTCTCGTCGAGGGAGTCGCGGGCATCCTGCTGGGACTCTGGGCCTTTTCGAGGCCCGGCTCCGCACTGAAAGCGATGCTCTGGGTGATCGCTGTCTGGGCGATCGTCAGCGGCATCATGCAGATCGGCGAAGCAATTCGGCTTCGCAAGGAGATCGACAGTGAGTGGCTGCTCGCCCTCGCGGGCCTCCTCTCGGTGTTGTTCGGCATCTATGCGTTCACCAACCCCGGCCTGACCTGGGAGGTGATGATCAACGTGCTCGGCATCTATGCCATCCTGTTCGGTATCCTGATCATTGCGCTCGGGTTCAAGGTGAAGAGCGCCGCGGAGCGACTGGCCAGCGTCGCCGCGGGCATCGAGGCTCGCGCAGCCCGCTAGCATCCGGGGTCCCCGGCCCAGCAACGGGTGATAACCAGAATCTCTGCCAAACCCGCTGCGACTCGCTTGCAGCGGGTTTGTTGCGTGCCGCGTCCCGTGACTCATGTGAATCCGGAGTGGCCAATCCGGAAAGGCCTTCATCATGTCCATCATCACAATTCCGGCTGCTCCACGATTCGACACCAGCGGATACAACGCGGCGGTCGCTGGCGTAGCGGCCGATCGGCGGTCACTACTGCGCGGTGGCGCGGCCCTTGGATTGGCGGCGGCAGCGTTCGGCGGCTTCATCCACCGTGCGGGCGCTGAGGACAACGAGACGCCGACCGCGCCCGGCGAGTCCGCTGGCTCGGACCCCCACAGCATGAGCACCGGCCACGCGTCGCCGGTTCCCTACGGCTTGCCGGATTTCACGCTGTAGGTTCCGCGTCTTGCTTCAAAGGATTAGGTTCTTCACGTCGCGAAGGATGTGCCCTACGCAGGCTGGACGTTCAATGGTTCGATCCCGGGGACGGTGATCCGCGTTCGCCAGGGTGATACGGTGAACTTCACATTCAAGGTCGATCCAACCGCGACGACGGCGCATTGGGTCGACGTTCACTCAGCCAAAACGCCGCCGAACGTCAATTGCAAGACCGTGCTTCCTGGTGAAGAACATGCCTGGACGTTCCCTGCCACCACTGCCGGCGCGTTCATGTATTACTGCGGAGCGCTGCCAGTTCTTATGCACATCGACGCCGGCATGTACGGAACGATGATCGTGGACCCCGCGGAAGCCTGGCCCGAAGCGCAGGAGTTCGTCTTCGTCCAGAGCGATATCTACCTGAGCGAGGGGGAAACGGGATCGGCGTCCCGGACTACACCTAAACGCTCGGCGCCGGAGCGCCGGACTTCGTGACCTTTAATGGGTACGCAAACCAGTACGTCGAAAATCCGATCGAGACCGAGGTCGGGAAGCCGCTTCCCATCTTCGTTTTGAACGCCGGTCCAGATTTCTGGTCGAGTTT
>CAIPGK010000593.1 GCA_903864575.1 uncultured Chloroflexota bacterium | reverse complement strand
GGGTATTTCGCGCTCGGGAAGAGGTTCGCATCCATCAGATTGCTCTGGGCGGACCCGAGGACGGGCGCGAAGAGGGCCACGAGAATCAGCCCGATGGTGATGATCAGCCCCAGCACCGCCAGTTTCTGGCGGAAGAAGCGCCGCATCGCCCGGCGCGCATTGCTCCGCTTGCGCTCGGGTTGGCCAAGGGTGACCTCGACCACGGCGGGATCGGCGACGGCAGCCATCAATGCAACCTGATCCGCGGATCGAGCCGTGTGTAGAGAAGGTCAGTCAACAGGTAGGTCAGGCCCCAGACCACGGCAATCAGCAGCACCAGCGCCATGATCATCGGGTAGTCACGGGTGAAGGTGCTGGTCACGAAAAACTTGCCCAACCCCGGCACCCGGAAGGTTTGCTCGATGAAGATGCTGCCGGTCAGGATGTTCGGGATCTCCGGCAGCATCACCGTCACGAACGGGATCATCGCGTTCCGGGCCACGTGCCAGGTCATCACCTTCCGGTTGGAGAGTCCTTTCGCGCGGGCGGTGCGGACGTGGTCGGCATTGAGGGCGTCGATGAGGCTGGTGCGGGTATATCTCGCGACAAGGGCCATCGGCGCCAGCGAGTACGCGAGGACCGGCAGGATGTAGTTCTGCGGTTTCCCCCACCCGCCGGTCGGCAGCCAGTCCAACCGGACCGCGAAAATGAGAATGAGCCAGATCGCCACCACGAAGTTGGGCAGCACGAGACCGAGGGTGCTGCCGAAGGTCAACAGATAGTCCACCCACGTGTTGCGATGGGTCGCCGCAACGTACCCAAGCAGGATGCCCAGCGGGTAGGCGACGAGGATGGTGGCGATGCCGAGGCGGATCGTCACCGGCCAGGTGTCCTTGATGAGTTGCAGCACGGTGCTGGTCGGCGCCTGAAAGGGCACCCCAAAGTCGCCGTGCAGCACCCCATTCATGTAGTTGAGATATTGGGTCATGATCGGCTTGTCGAAGCCGTATTTCTCCGCGCGGGCGATCTGGGTCGCCTCGGGCAGCTCGCGCTCGCCCGCGGCGAACGGGTCGCCAGGGACCATCCGGGTGAGGAAGAAGGTGATCATCGACACCGCGACGAGCACGAAGACCAGCCCCAGGAGCCGGCCGATGATGTAGCGAGCCATGTCCCCTCGCGGCCCGTCTCCCACCGCAGGGAGAATGGCCAGGCGGGCCGGAATCGCAGTCTATCAGCAATCCCCGCCTGCCGAAACCGCCCCGCGCGGCCGGATCGACGGAGCTGAATCTGCGTCCCGCGTCGCCCCCTTGACAGCGAAAAGACGTCCGTATAAAGTGTACGTACAGTCCCGAGAGGCCGAGCGAGCAGATCGCTCCCACCGGGCGGCAGATCGGGTCGGCGGAGTGCTGCGGGGCCTCCTTCGAAACCGGGCCGCAATCGGGACCGACCAGGGAACTGCATCCGTTGCGGGGCGTGGTGCAGGGAAGCGGCCGGTCAGGGAGTTGACGAGCGAGCCACGTCACTCGGGACTGTTTTCATGCCCCGAAATCCGCGCTAGGCAACCGCGCCAGACGCATGCAGGCCCGCGATTTCTTCCGGCGTGTATCCGGCCTCCGCGAGAATCTCATCGGTCTGCTCCCCCACCGCGGGCATCGGATCCATCCGGTGCGGCGCACCCTCGAGGTCCATCGCCGGGACGATGCTGTCCACGATCCCGCCCGGCGTCTCGACCGGCTGCCAGCGCCCGCGCGACGAGAGTTGCGGGTGCTCGACGAACTCCGTCACCTCCAACTGCGAACTGAATGGGATATCCGCTTCCTCGAGCCGCCGCACGACTTCGGCGCGGGGCACGGTGGAGAGGGATTCCTCGATCGCCATCTCCAGGGAATCCCGGTTGATCCGGCGCGATGGGGAGTCCCGATATCGCTCGTCCGCAAGCCACTCCGGCCGCTGGCAGACGACCCGCGCGAACGCCTCCCATTGGACCGCCGTCTGCACCGCCAGCAGCACCGCGCCATCCATGCATGCGTAGGAGCCATAGGGAACGACCGTCGCGTGGCGCAATCCGGCACGGGCGGGCGCCGCCCCGCTGTATTTGGCGAAGAGCGCCGGGTAGCCCATGAACTCGGAGAGGGCGTCGAACAGGGAGGTCTCCACGATCCTCCCCTCCCCGGTCGCCTGCCGTTCGTAAAGGGCGGCGAGGGTCGCCATCGCGCCATAGACCCCCGCTCCGACATCGCCGACGCTGATGCCGACCTTCGCCGGGGCATCCTGTTGACCGGTGGTGGCGATCACGCCGGTCTCCCCCTGCAGGAGCAGGTCGAAGGCCTTGCGGTATTCGTACGGGCCGCCGGAACCGTAGCCGGAGATTGTGCAGATGACGAGCGCGGGGTAGTCCCTCCGCAGCCGCTCCGGAGCGAAGCCGAGCCGATCGATCGCCCCCGGCCCCAGATTCTGCACCAGTACGTCGCTCTGCCCGATCAACCGCTCGATGATCTCCCGCGCCTCCGGATGCTTCATGTCCAGCGCCAGCGAGCGCTTGTTGCGGTTCAACCAGACGAAGTAGCTGGACTGCCCGAACACCGCGGTGTCATACCCGCGCGCGAAATCCCCCGCGCCGGGCCGCTCGATCTTGATCACATCCGCGCCGAGATCGGCCAGGTGGCGGGTGCAGAGCGGCCCGGCGACCGCCTGCTCCAGCGCGAGCACCCGGATTCCCGCCAGCGGGCCGCGAGGGTTGTGGGTCATGACTGATGGCTCCTCTCGGGGCGCTTCCGGTGTCGGGTATCGGGTATCAGGAGGGGGGGGTGGGGGCGGGCATTTGCAGATCGACAGCGTTGCGTCCGGTATGCCCGTGCAGTCCGTCGCGGACACCCGGTACCCGGCGCCGGAATCCCGCTGCCCGGTACCCGACGCCGGCCTCACTCGCTCTCGTCGTATTCCACGAGAATGCTGGCGTCAGCCTCCTCGGTTTCGGCCCAGATGTAGATTTCCGGGGTTGACCGGATTTCGACGGACATGCCCGGCAGCAGGCGGAATCCGCGCAGCGGGCTTTCATCCTCGTTCTCCTCGCCGACACGAAGCACGCCATCCGTACAGGCAACGACCATCCGCCTCCCGTAGGTCTCGGTGGAGACCAGCACCGGCTCCTCCCCCACGGTCGCGCTCCACGTCACCAGTCTCGTGCTCATTCGTTCAACCTCCGGGACGCTCGTCCCGATGCATTCCAGCGACCTGCGCGCCTCGATTTGCGTGTCCTATCACCGTCGAGTCGGGGGGGTGGAGCATCGGCGAAGGATTGCTCAGTCCGCCACACTGGCGAGCGATGCCTCCGGCTGCCCTGCCGCCGCGCCCGGCGGGACCTTAGCGATCCAGACCCGGTTGCTATGGAACGTCGATTGTCCCGCGAGGTCGGCCACGGCGTCGGGTATGGTCCAGTTCACGGTGCGTCCGTCGGGTGAATGACT
>CAIPGK010000592.1 GCA_903864575.1 uncultured Chloroflexota bacterium | reverse complement strand
CGCCACGCTTCCAGCGGCGATGGCGAGCGCGCCATCGACCCGATTCCCGGTGCGCGCCCAGCCAGTCAGCCAGACCAGCGCGAGCAGTTGCCACGCGGCGCCCGCCACGTTGGTGACAAGACCCCACTGGACCAGTTCGGTATAGCCGCCATGCCACCATGCGCCGGGGATGACGACCTGGCCGGCAAACGCAAGGAGGGCGACCGTTGTGGGCAGGCGGTCCCGTCTGGCGGCCAACCAGAACCCCAGTCCCGGAAGCGCGAAGACGACGGCAACCATCGCGCCGTGCGCCCAGCCAATGGGGAGGCGACCAAACGCCGCGACCCAGAAGGCGACGGTGAGCGCCTGTGCACCGAAGGGGTAGAACTCGGCGGGATACCCCTGTTGGTGCGACCCGACCCAGCGAAGCGGCTCGCCTGCCGACCATGAGCGCCGGAGCAGTTCGGCGCGTGCGATGTGAAACGGGTGGTCGACCCCGGCGAGCGCATTGGGAATCGACACCTGCCCTGCTGAACCTTCGACCGTCGTCCACGGATCGAAGACGCCGATGCGCCACGCGGCGAACAGGGCGAGCGCGATCATGGCTGCCGTTGCAAATCGTCCGCCGGTCCGCTGGTCAGTCGCCCTCATCGGCGGGCCTCATTGCATACCAGATGAGCGCCAGCGTCGCGAGCAGCGCGATCGCCGCGCTTGACCAGGCGAACGTCCGCCATCCGCCGGAGATGCCGACGGCAGCCATGGCGGCGTCTGCCGATTCGATGATCGCGGCAACGCGTTGGCGCGTTCCGGCCTGAATGCCCACCCCGACCGTGACCTGGCCGAACAGCAGGAACGCGACAAGGCCGAGCGAAAACGCGCTCGCGATGCCGACTCGCACCAGGCGTCCGATGGCGGGCGTCATCACTGGGCGGCTCCATCGAACGCGCCGAAGTCGAGGTTGTCGGGCACTGGCTCGCCGAGGGGTTGGCCGGTGAGCCACGGCATCTCGTCCGTCTGGTTCCGCTGGAACGGCAGTACGTACGCGGCGAAGAGCCAAACATTCAGCGCCAGCATGGCGGCGATCGCCACGGCCGGCCCCCACGCCCTGAATCGGGGAGGACACGCCGTCCGAAGCCCGAGGGCCGCAAGCATGGCAGCGGCGGCGGCAACCGGAAACAGGTATCTCGATTGGGTCAGGGCGAATCGGGTGCCAAACTGCAGAACAGCGAGATAGGCAGCCAGGCACGCCGCCAGCAGCACGAACAACGCCTGCTTCTGCCAGTGTTCCGGGCGCTCCACGGGGTCGGTCGGATCGCCGATGCCGCGCGCGAGGAGGACCGCGTAGAGGTAGAGTCCCGCGAGGCAGATGACCGAACCGATGCCGATCGCGCCAAGCGTGCCCAGACCGAGCGGCATCATCCGCCAGCCATACTCGCCCCACGCTTCGCGGAAACGCATGCCGACGAATGCCGGATCGAAAAGCATCCCGAGGAAGGTCCCGGCGGGCTTGTTCCACCATCCCTGCAGCGCCGCGATCTGCGCAAATGCGTCGAGGTTCCCGTAGGTTCTGCGCATGAACGCGTACCACGGCGAGGCGATGAGGGCCGCTGGCAGAACGACAACCGCGCCGAGCGGGAGCCAATCGCGAACGTTTCTCCAGCCTGTGCCGAGGACGATCGCGAGCGCGATGACCGGAGCGGCGACCAGCATCGTCGACTTGACGAGAAGTCCCAATCCGAGCGCGACGCCGAGCCACACGCAGCGACGCCCGGTGAAGCCATCCCGAAGACCGGTAACGAGCAACCAGAGCAGCCACGAAAACATGGCGATGGAAAGAATGTCGTTGTTGACCATCGCCGATTCGTAGGCGATCTGTGGCTGAAAGGCGACCAACGCCGGGGTGGTCAGTTGCAGGACTCGGTCACCGGGAAAGATGGCGCGGGCGATGAGGAAAGCGAATAGGACGGTCGCCGCTCCGAACGGAATGGCGGCCATCCGGAGAGCATAGTGCTCGCCCACGACTCCGAGCCCGAGCGCCTTCGACAGCAGATGCACGGGCGTCATCAGCAGGTAATACAGCGGCGGGTGGTTGGCGGTGTAGAGCCACCCCGAGGGGAAATACTCGCCGCGGACGGATACGACGCGAGGCGGGTTCGTGCCCCACCGCGGACTGTCCGGTTCGCAATACCAGTCGAGGACGTACCGGCACCAGGAGTAGAACGCATCGGGGATGTCGTCGCCGGGCAGCAACGCCTCGTCCTCGTCGTCGCTGAGGCTGTTGCGGAGTTCGATCCGCGTCCGCTGCCACTCGTCGAGATCCGGCATGACCGGGATTCGCCGTTCGTCCGCGACGATCTGGAGATAGGCCATGTGGGCAACTTCGTCATGGCCACTGAAGGCGGGGAAAGCAAAGACGGAGAACATCTGCTTGCCGGTGAATGCCACCAGCAGAAGCGCCAATGTCAGCCACACCGCGCCAGCGCCGCGGACGGACGCTGGCGAACCATCGGGAGCGCAGGTACCTTCCATGGCGGCGCGGGGGTCTTCAGGCATCGTGTCGGTCGTGGCTCCGTGACGCACCGTCCTGAGGGCGCGCGGGCTACTGCCCGGCGGAAGCAGCGGCGTCGGGAATCCGCTTGATCTCGTGGTACTCCCGGTCGGCGTTCACACGGTCAAGATCGTGGCGCTCTCCGAGAAGGTTCTTTGCGGCAAGCAGGCCGGTTTCGATGCTGTGATCGGTGTTGTTGTACCGGAAGGTCCCATAGCGACCGATGATCTGCAGATTCTCGAGTTGGTCGATGAACGCCTTGATCGTCGCAAGCGGTTCCTCATACCCGATCACATAGGACGGATAGGCGCGTGGGGCGCGGATGATGAATCCGTCGATGACTTCCTCGCGCCGGATGAAGCCGAGATCCTCGACCAGATGCTTGACAGTCTGCTCGACGAGTTGCTCCTCCGACATGGACCAGATGTCGTCGCCAAAGGAGCAGAAGTATTCCACCACCAGCGAGGTCAGGTTTGGATCGGGAACCATCTCGGGCGACCAGTTTTTCGGCTCGTGCCAGCGGCCGAAGAGAATGTTCCGGTCGTGGACGTAGAGCCAGGTGTCGTTCGTGACCTGCGGCTTCCGGATCATCAGGTTGACCGTGATGATGTTCCGGAAGGTGAGCTTGTCGGCCGCCTCGAGCACTTCCGGCGGCGCGGGTGGGTCCACGATTTTCGCCAGCATCGTAAGGGGGATGGACGAGATGAAGTGCTCGCCGGTGACGAACTCCTCCGCTCCATTCCGTTCGACGGTAACACCGGTGACGCGGGTTCCGTCGCGGTGGACCCTCGTGACGCCGGCGCCGAGGTCGATCTCGTTTCCACTGGCGACGATAGCGTCCGCCATCCGTTCGGAGAAGCGGCCGAACCCGCCGCGCGGGTACATGAACTCATCGATGAGGCTGACGACCTTGCCGTTGGATGGGACGATGGCGTCCTTAACCGCGGTGACGAGGGACATGCCCTTCGAGCGCTGGGTAACCCAGTCGCCGCTCATCCGATCGCAGGGCAGGCCCCAGACCTTTTCGGAGTAGCGCTGGAAAAAAAGGCGATAGAGGGTCGGCCCGAACTGGTCGATGTAGGCGTCCTCCATTGACACGATCTGCTTGGGACTGGCTTTCGACAGGGCGCGTTGGCGAACGTAGTCGGCCATCGCCCGGGCAGCGACGACCGGGCCCATCGCCTTGAGCGCATTGGAGATCTTGAGCGGGTAATCGACGTACTTGCCGTCGAAGTAGATGCGGCTGATGCGGTTGACCCAGAGGAGTTCGTCCGCGACGACCTCGCGGAAGAGTTCGTTCAGTTCTTCGTTCTTGGTGAACCAGCGGTGACCACCGATGTCGAACCGGAACTCGCCGTACTCGGTCTGGCGGCGAATCGTGCGAGCCAACCCCCCAACGAAGGGGGCTTTTTCCAGCACGGTCACGGGTCTGCCAGCCTTGCTGAGGACGTAGGCGGAGCAGAGACCGCCTGGGCCGGCGCCCATGACGATGGTGCGGTCATCGCCGGATCCGCGATCGCGATGCACATGGCCGTTGGACGGCGCAACGTCGGTGACCGTTTTGTGGG
>CAIPGK010000591.1 GCA_903864575.1 uncultured Chloroflexota bacterium | reverse complement strand
GTACGGCCATCAACTCCACCGACGCGCCGGACACGGTTACCCCAGAAAAAAGGCGCACCGCCACTATCAGCACTGCGGCCTTGGACAGCGTGGCCATATAGGCCGTCACCGGAACACTGGCCCCTTCGTAGGTATCGGGCGCCCAGGCATGGAACGGCACCACGGCCGCCTTGAGGAAGAGCGCGAGCATCACCAGCACGGTCGACGTACGCGCCAGCAGGTCGGGCTGCCGCATCGCTTCGCCGAACGCAGAAACCGCCATCGAACCGGTGGTGCCGTACACCAGCGAGATGCCCATGAGGAACGTGGCCGACGCCGCGCCGCTCAGCACGAGATACTTGAGTGCCGACTCCGCCGCCACCGACCGACGAAACGCGAGAACAATCAGTGCATACACGGGAATGGACAGCATCTCGAGCCCGAGGAACAGCACCAGCGCGCTGTCGGCCGACGGCAGGAGGCTCAACCCGTACAGCGAGCTGACCAGCAGCAACGGAAACTCCGTATCGCCCGCCCCTTCCCGCGCGAAGTCGGTGCACCCCATCAGGAGCACGGGAATTGCGAGCGCGAGCAGCGCCCCCTTGGTGGCGAGAATCGTGGGCGATACGCTGAATTGCCCAGGGAAGACGTCGACCGTCGTGCCAGCTGCGGCGAGCCAGAAGGCGGCAAGCGCCGCCCCGGCCGTGACCGCCAACGACAACGCCAGCGCCCAGCGACGTAGCCCGCGCGACAAGGACACGAGGATGAGCAGCACCATCCCCCCGAGCAGGAAATGCTCGGGGAGCATGGCCATGAGTGCCTCACGAGTCGGCATCATCAGGGCACCCGCGAATTGGAAACCATCTGTTGATACGTCTTCGCCGCCAGCTCCGTCTTGCGCAGGGCGCTGTCGGGGAAGAGACCGAGGGCGAAGATCGACACGGCAAGAATGCCCAGCACGGTACGCTCACGGGTGGTGAGATCGGAGAGCGGACCGTGCGGCGCCTTGACCGGACCGAAGACGAAAGTGAGCGCGAAGCGAAGCATGTAGAGCGCCCCGAGCACCACGCCGGTCACGGCCGTCACCGACAACACGAGTGGCAGGTTGTTGCCATCGAGGTGCAGCGGCCACGCCGCGTTGAAGGCACCGAGCAGCACCATGAACTCACCCGTGAATCCGCTCGTGGCGGGCAGGCCTACCGAGGCGAGGGTGAACACGATGAAGAACATGCCGTACACGGGGATCTGTCGGGCGAGGCCACCATACGCGGAGAGCTCCCGGGTGTGCCCGCGCTCGTATACCATGCCCACCAGCAGGAAGAGCCCCGCCGCCACCAGACCGTGGCTCACCATCTGCACGATGGCGCCCTGAATGCCGGCGAGATCGAGGCTCAGCAACCCCAGCATCACGTAGCCCAGGTGGCTGATCGACGAATAGGCGATGATCTTCTTGATGTCGTTCTGTACGAGCGCCAGGCAGGCGCCGTACACGATGCTCACCACGGACAGCGTCATGAGGACCGGCGTGAATACGCGGGTCGCGTCTGGGAAGAGCGGAAAGCCCAGCTTCATGAAACCGTAGGTTCCCATCTTGAGGAGCACGCCGGCCAGAATCACCGAGCCGGGGGTGGGCGCCTCCACG